>CBDUUO010000604.1:0-2446 GCA_965370395.1 uncultured bacterium | reverse complement strand
GAAGGGTTATGGGTTATAGCGGTTGTCATAAATATGTTGTGTTTGCCGGATTTCCTAAAAGGAGAAAATGTAATATGTAACGGCCTGAAATTATTACAAACATGACAACCGCTCTGACAACGGGCTTATTTCGCGTTTAGGCTTGGATTCAAATTATGACAGTGGCACTATTTAAATGGGACGGACTACCCACAGTCCGCCGGGCGCTGGAAGCCATTAACGCGTGGGAGGCCCTGCGACCGGAGATGACTGTTTTAATCAAACCCAACGTGGTGATGGCGGGCTCTCCTAAAATTGCCTGCAGCGGTATCACGACTTCGCCTTTCATTGTCGGCGAAATCATTCGTCTGGTCCGGGAGCAAGGAGCCGGAAAAGTTGTCATTGCCGAAGGCTCTGTCGAGTTGCCCACCCTGAAGCTGGACACCGCAGCCGCCTTCAGATGGAGCGGCATTCAGGCCGTGGCGGAGAGTGAATCCGTTGCCCTTGTTGACATGAACAAGGGACCTTATCAGTCTTTCAGCTTGAGTGACGGCACTGAGATTGAGATCGCGACGGCCGTACTCGAGGCGGATTTTGTCATCAATGTTCCCGTTTTGAAAACCCACAACCAAACGGTCACGACGATTTGCCTGAAAAACCTTAAAGGCTGTCTCTCGATGGAATCCAAAAAGAGCTGCCACATCGCTACCGACCTGAACCGGGCAATTGCCGAATTCAATCGAATAATACCCTGTCATTTAAATGTAATCGACGCCCTGACCGCCACTGAAATCGGCCCCATGCCCACCGGCAAAGCCGATCAAGTTCGGGAACTGGGACTGCTGATGGTTGGTAAAGATCGCCTGCAATGTGATGTGGTGGGAAGTTATTTGCTGGGATACCCGGCTGAAAAGGTACCCCATATCGCGAATTACGCCCAGCTCGCCGGCGGGAGTCTGCATCTCGACGATATCCCGCTAATTGGCGAAGATCCCCGAAACTACCGCTTGACGCTCGAGTTTTGCTCCAGCTGGTTGGAAGATCTCATGGAAAAATTCGCCGTCACGGGCCTGCAGATGCCCCCGTATGGAAATTATCTGTGCTCGGCCTGTGGGTTTAATCTCTGGGCCGGATTGTTCGGTTTCTGTAAAGCCCACCAAGGAAAAGAAATCGAAGGGGGCGCAGAGCTATGCAGCGGATTGCATATCACGCCCCGACAGGACACCAAACACACCGTGCTGCTCGGAAAGTGCGCAATCAAATCCAATAAGGAGCTCAAGGACATCGTCAAGGTGCCGGGGTGTCCCCCCGATCCTGCCAAAGTGGTTGAAATTCTAACCAAAGCCCTTATGGCGGATCAGGTGAAAACTCAAGTTAAAAGACGTTGAGTGAGCCGGAAGAGAAAACAGTATCGTGGCTACCTGAAAAGCACGCACCAACGCGATGACGTATTCGGGTGTGTCTTTATTTTGCTGACGTGCGATTACGTTTTTACTTTTTCGAGTATCGCTGGCATAACCGCACCGGCTTGCTCATGAATGACGAGGTCCGCCATGGAATCCATGTCAGTGGGCGTGTTGTTGACGATCACCAGCCTGGCGCCGGCGCGCTTGGCGATAAGCGGCATGTTAGCGGCCGGGAACACCACCAGCGACGACCCAACGACGATGAATAGGTCGCAGTTGCGGCTGTGCTCTTCGGCCCGGCTCATTTTATCGCGCGGCATGGCTTCGCCGAAGGACACCGTGGCAGCTTTAAGCAAACCGCCGCATTTTTTGCAGTGCGGATCTTCCTCGCCATCATCGATGCGTTGCAAAACCTCAGTGATGGGCAGCCGATCATCACAGTCCAAACATTTGGCAAATTTGATGGTTCCATGCAGTTCGATGATTTTTTCCGCTGTATTTCCGGCGGCCAGGTGCAAGCCATCGATATTCTGGGTGATGACGCATGTCAATTTGCCCAATCTTTCCAACTCTGCAATGGCATAATGCGCGGGGTTTGGCTGATAATTAGCGGATATCAGTTCCTTGCGAAGCTGCCAGTTTCGTTTGCGAGCTTCTGGGTCGGCAACAAATTTCTGGATCGTAAAATCTTCCGGATCGTAACGCGACCAGATGCCGTCTGGGCTGCGGAAATCCGATATTCCCGATTCGGTGCTCACGCCGGCACCGGTGAACACAGTAATCCGCTTGGACGCGTGGATAAACTGGGCGACTTTGTCGATGTAATCGACCATAGAAACCTCCTCATGATTCAGCAGTCGTTTGAAGTGCGTCCAGCGTGTCAACCTCGGAGCATACAATATCCGGGTTCAGCCATGGGGTCCATTTAAGGCCCTTGCAATCGAAGATGTCCCAGCCCATGGACGTTGAATGCCCCAAAAAACCGGGTCTGCGACGAAGCGACAGACGTCGCCTAAATCGTCTTACCTTTACATATAGTACCGTGAATTGTCAAAAGGTAA
>CBDUUO010000603.1:0-2448 GCA_965370395.1 uncultured bacterium | reverse complement strand
AGGATCCCTCGACTTAGCTCGGGACGATGCTTTGCATCGGATTGCTTCGTCGCTAGGTTCCTCGCAATGACAGATTATCGGAACAAATTTTTGACAACCACTATAGATTGTTAGTTTGGATTGCTCGACCCATTATTATGAGTTTTACAATATTCAATTTTTATCTGCTCTACCCTTTCTTCTTTTTCGCCTCTAAAGCATCCAGTATCTTCTCTGGCGTTATCGGCAGCTCCATGAAGTCAATACCGATGGCATCATAAACGGCATTCACAATAGCCGGTGCCGGGGATAGTTGGGTGCCTTCACCGGCCTCTTTGGCCCCATAGGGGCCGATGGGGTCGTCGGTTTCGACTTCGATGGATTCAATTTCCGGCATCTCCAGAAATGTTGGAAATCCATAGTCCAAAAAGGAGGGGTTCATCACCTGCCCTTTTTCAACGATCACATTTTCATACAACGCCTGTCCCATGCCGCCGACGACAGAACCCTCGAGCTGCCCCTCCACCAGCATCGGGTTAATAGGCCGGCCGCAGTCATGGGCCGTGACCATCCGCAACAGTTTTACCTGACCGGTAATTAGATCCACTTCGACTTCAGCCGCCTGGGTCATGAATGAATAATTGGGTGCGAAATTACCATCTTGTTCAAACAATGTGGTCGGTTCATCGGCCGGTGCCATCCATGACCCTCTGCCCACGATAGGCATGGGAAGATCCGCATATTGATAAGCCTTCAGGGCTACCAGGAGTGTCAATCCTTTTTCCGGAGAACCTTTCACAAAAATCTTGCGATCTTTGGCGACCAGATCGGCAACATTAGCTTCCAATTTATCTGCTAAAAAATTGAAGAGTTTTTGCTTGACCGCCGCGGCCGCCAGTTTAGCCGCATTGCCGGCCCTGACCGTAACCCCGCTTCCAAAGGTTCCCGGGTCCAGGGGTGTGATACCGGTGTCGGCTGCCGTAATGCGAACGTCGTCAAGGGGTACACCCAGTTCCTCGGCCACGATCTGACTGATCACGGTTTCAGCGCCCTGGCCGATATCCGCAGCGCCTGATAGCACATTTACTGCACCATCCCGCCCGATCTGGACCACCGCACCGGAACTGATATGACTCATATTGCTCACTCCGCTGGGAAACGAAGCGCCGGCCAAACCCACGCCCCTGCCATAAGGTAACTTCCCGCGCTTTTCTTTCCATCCAATGGCATCTGCTGCTTTCTGAACCGAATCGGAAAATCCGCAGGTATTGATGACAAATCCGGCCGAATGGGGCTGCCCGGCATGGATGCTGTTTTTTAAGCGGATCTCGCTCGGATCGAGCCCGAGTCGCTCGGCCATCAGATCCAACTGGCGTTCAACAGCGAAACGGGCCTGGGGAATACCGTGTCCCCGCATGGCACCGCCCACGGGTTTGTTGGTATAGACATGATACCCCTCATAAAACAGATTCGGAACCTTGTATGGAATCATAAGAAAAAAGCAGGAAAGGGCTATCATCGTCGGGGCCGTGCTGTTGTAAGCGCCGCCATCGGCATAGGACTGAAATTTTTGAGCCATTATGGTCCCGTCCTTTTTCATCCCGGTCTTAACGGTAATGTACATGGGGTGCCTTTGACGGGTGGATATAAAAACTTCTTCGCGATCATATATGAATTTTACGGGTTTTCCCAGATGCATCGCAAACCAGGCCGCACAGAAATCCTTGGCAAACATGTCAATCTTCTGCCCGAAACCGCCGCCCACCTTGGGTTTGATGACCCGCACCTTGCTTTCCGGAATCTGAAGGGTATTGGATAGATTGCGCCTTAAAAAAAACGGTATCTGGGTTGAGGACCACAGGGTCAGTTCACCGTTTAGCGGATCGAACTGGGCCAGGGCGCCATGCGGCTCAAGGGGAGCGTGATTAACGGCCTGGGAGAAAAATGTATCTTCAAAAATAACATCGGATTCGGCAAACGCCTTTTTGACATCACCGAATTCTTTCTTGATGGCAAAGGAAGTATTATTCTTTATGCCATCATGAATGACAGGCGCGCCGTCCTTTTTGGCCTCAAAGGGATCAAATACAGCCGGGAGTTCCTCATAATCCACCGTGATCAGTTCAAGGGCCTCTTCGGCGATCTCGGGGTCAATTGCACAAACCGCCGCGACGTCATCTCCAATGAAGCGGACTTTGCCTTTGGCCAGGGCATACTCATCTTTGGCCATGGGGACAATTCCGTATAAGCGGTCCGGGATATCCTTGCCGGTCACGACGCCTTTTACGCCCGGCAGTTTCTCTGCTTTCGACGTGTCAATATTTTTAATTTTCGCGTGGGGAAGCGGACTTCGCAACACCCTCCCGTAAAGCATCCCGGATAGAATAAGATCATCTGTAAACAGGGCGGCTCCTTTTGCTTTCTGGGCGGCATCCATCATAGGCAATCTGGCACCGACAACGTTGAATT
>CBDUUO010000602.1:0-2450 GCA_965370395.1 uncultured bacterium | reverse complement strand
GTTGGGATGACGAAGGCTTTTCTAAATTAGGATGATGATTATACGATATCTATTAAACTCAATTTTAGATGAATTGCGTAAAGTCCTGCCTATGTTATATCCAAATTTACGCGATTGAAAACTGCAAGCGAGAGGCTTTGAACCTCCACGTCATCCTGGGGTTGCAGATTAACATCATACCTAATTCTTTTGCAGCCAAAAATGCGGTAAAATTGCAAAGTCTACAAGATTAATCTCTCTGTCGTCATTCAGGTCGCAAGCAGGATCGTATTTCGGCCCTGCAACCACGTCTGAGCTAAGCCGGCTTGTGGCCAATCGCTCCGAATCCAACACATCAACGGTACGCTTTTTATCGATATCTCGGGCGAGTGGTATTGAGGGCTGAGAGCAGATAAGTTCTATTCCCCCTGCCAAGTTCGGATCAAGGTTTCGGGAATATTCTTTATCTAAAGGATTGTTCCAGTGCTCGTGGACTCCCAGACTATCCAGGGGTATTCCGTCGGCTTCCGGATCATAGATAGTACCCGAGCAAGGATCGTTGGCCAGAGCCGCCTCATGTAAGTAATCATCAATGGCCCCGCGTGCCTTTCGTCCCCCTCCCATATTATCGGCAAACTCCGCTCGCAAAAAATCCAGTGCTACCGAATCAATGGCAACCATATCCTGTGACATCAGAATGCTTGAAGGATAATCGTCATCGAACGGAGTATTTTGCCATTTGGTCGGCCGGGAGCTGGAACCATGCCAGGGAAAGCCCCACAGGCCATCTAAGATAAAGAGCATGGTTTTGCCGCCCAGATGCTCGTGCCCCATCAAATCCACTAAAACTCGGTAGTGTCCTGACTCGGGGGTGTACTCGTTCAAGAGCATATGGTGCGCATCATTCTGCCTTCCGCCGCCGGGTCGGCGACAGAAGCTGCCATACCAGTTCTTGGCACAAAGGGTTACTCCCGCTGCGCTATGTCCCTTCATTACCCCAAGGTTAATTACGTAGTCTGCTTCCACAAAAGGCATGGGCAACCTGTCAGGGGGTATCGCGCGAGGCCGATAGGATTTGTCGTTTATGTTGCTGTAATAAATCAGCGGTTCGGCTGATGGCAGGACCGGGGGACGACGAGGATCCGTATAACGGTCGTCACCCCTATCCGTGTAAAAATTCGTCACCAGATAGTGGACATTCGGAAAAAGACTGTAACAGCGATCGAAGGTTTTATTAGTGATGTATCGGGAAGAATCACATATCGTTATACATTCCTGCGGAACACCTGCCTCATAGACCAGTTGTTTCAAGAGACCCACGACTACCTGGGGAGACAGGTCGGCGTAATTGACCTCATAGTCCAGTTTTCTTTGCTCAACATGGCTGGGCTTAATGGCAATCTTTTGCCCGCTACTATAACCGACATCGCCGCTGCCGCGCGTCAAATTAAAGTGCCGAAACAGACTGTCCCATCCGGCTGAATCGGTTTCTTCTCCCGTCAGCCAGCGGAGGCAATTGGACATCATTTCATCCACCACCGCCTGGTCGGTGTGATTGTCATCCCAATAAAAAATATCCGTCCGGTTGTTCCATTGGGTTTTCCAATTGGTGGCATCAGGATTGTGAGCCCAAACGACCCGACCGGGGTAAATTCCTTTTGGAATCCCTATAGGGTTATTGGGTGGATCGGCCGGAACAAAGGTCTCTGCCAAAGCTTCCCGCGAATCAATACTGATGATAAACCAGGCCGCCGTTAGGCTAATACATATGCACAAACCGGCTAAAAAATAGCGTGCTTGGCTCGCTTGTTTTTTTGCCTTTCTAAATGCCAGGATTATGACGCCGCCGCCAAGGATATAACCAAGAAAACCAGAAGCCAAAGGCAGCGCCGCCCGCTGACATGGATAAGTCGCACGGCTTGGTTTGGGGATTACCCTTATCAGAAACCAGACCAAGGCCAAAAAACCGGTAAACAGCCAGAGCCATTTCATTCGAACAAGATTACCGGTTGGACGAATGTCTCTTCCGGACCGCCGAAGGCGGGCATGATCATGGCCGGCGCTGCCGGCCCGGAAACGATGAGGGCATGGGTGTTTTGTACGGTGAGATGATATAAGAAATCTCCTACGAGTCTGTCTTACAGTCTTTATTCACATCTCCTACGACGTCTTTATTCTACCATTTTAATCCGTTTTACATAAGAATGTTAACCTGACATTTCCCATATTAAACGCTTGGCTACGCAACCAAGCCTTCCAGTTCCACGATAGTATCAAAATCTCCCTCGAATTGCGAGCAATTGAAGCCTCTTTTTACAAATCTTGCCGCCAGGGTCGCCCGAAATCCAAATTATTGGCCTTAAAAATGCTGTTAGTCTACGATTTTTACACACCTCAACCATCGTCCCTGTCTGAAAACCAAGTTTTTCTGCGATTTTTAGCATCACCCGGCTCCGGAAGGTATCGCCACC
>CBDUUO010000601.1:0-2451 GCA_965370395.1 uncultured bacterium | reverse complement strand
CGTCATCTTCACGCACCATCCATCGCAGGAAAAGGTTCAATCTTTTACAGGCACTGCCCGCTGCCGGTCTTGGCAGTAAATAGCCTAATCCCCTCGGGACACAGCCATTGTGGGTTTTGGCGTACATTTCCAAAAGTGAGTTACAAAATTTTGACAATGCGGGAATAATATTCTCATCATCGTAATCGTATCCCTGCACAAAAAACTTTTCGATACTGCCGTGTCGGTTCAAAACCTTCTTTAATAATGTCAGTAAATCCGATATGTCATCACCGGTGGTAAATCGATGCTTAAAATCTTTCAGCTTCGCTCTCTTCCGCTCGTCAAAGTCTCGGACAAATTCAAAGGGGCTGCGGCCCATGCGTCCTAATAAATCGGTGAGACTTTTTTCAATCTGCTGTACCCTGCCGTAAGCAAGCTCAGCAGCCAGAAGTGCGGCAATCTCCATATCCACCCGATTGGAATATCGATATAGAAATTGCATCGGGTCCGGCTTTATGAGGTCACGATGGTTGTACCTCGCGTACAGTCTTTCCAGAACATTCTTTAATTGAGTTATTCGTTTACTCACCAATTATCGCCGCTTTAAAACTTGTCAATACCCGGTGACATTCCAAGCTCCGAACGGATAGCATCAATGTCTTTTTCATTTACGCTATCATTATCGTATTGCCCGGCTGACCTTGGCCGGCTTCGTTTTAGCGGTCAATTGCCCCTAATATTTGCTTCAGTCGAACCACTCATCTTCAGGCTCGAAGGCGGGGATGGGGATATTGACTATACGCATCTTGCCTACGGCCCGATGGCGGCAGCCGGGCTTGATAAGAATTGCGGTCAAAGGTTTCACAGCTACGCGTTCACCGTCAAGCTCCATATAGCCGGCGCCTTCAAGGATAAGGTAAATCTCTGTGAGTTTTTTGTGGTAATGCGCGCGGGCATCTTCGGTGATGTCAACTATGTGCAGTGTCGCCACGGGGTTGTCCGGGCTGAGAAAGGCCCTGCGTGAGAAGCCGCAGGGACACTTCACCGAATCGATATCGTCGAGCTGGGCTATCATATAGTTTGTCATTTGGATCTATCCTGAAAGTGTACTTTTGAATTTACCTGTCAGAGTATGCAATTGTTTTAACATCGGTTAAATTCCGCCGAGTTTTCGCCACTTTCGCCCATCAGATTCGATAAGGTAATCCGCCTCCGGGAAGCTGTCGCTGCCAGCGGCATATTCACACGGACGAGACTGGTCTTTTTCCCATGCCTCCAGTACCGGCGTTAACAATCGCCAGGAAGTCTCAACGCCGTCAAACCTTGTAAAGAGCGTCTGGTCGCCGACCATACAATCAAGAAGTAACCTCTGATAGGCTTCGGGCATATCAACCAGAAAAATGCTCTTATAATTAAAATTCATATTGAGCGTGCTCATGCAAATCTTTGAGCCCGGCCGTTTCGCCTGGAAACTTAGCGAAATACCCTCTTCCGGCTGAATTTGCAATACAAGAACATTAGGCGGCAGTTTGTCAAGACCGGCTGAGGCAAACATTGAGAAAGGTACCTGTTTGAAAGTTATTGCAATTTCGGTATCTTTTGCTGCCAGTCTTTTGCCGGTACGCAGATAAAAGGGAACGCCCTGCCATCGCCAATTATCAATAAAAACTTTAGCCGCTACAAAAGTCTCTGTTTTTGAATTCTCACTTATCCCTTCTTCTTCCAGATAACCTTTAACCTCTTTGCTGTTTATCGAGCCGGGACCATATTGGCCTCGAACAATAAAATTATCTAATTCATCCAGCTTAAATGGGCGAATTGACCGCAAGAGCTTGACTTTTCCGTCACGAATGTGGTCGGCTTCAAATGATATCGGCGGCTCCATCGCTACTAAAGCGAGCATTTGAAGCATATGATTTTGAAACATGTCCCGAAGCGCACCGGAGCTGTCATAGTAGCTTGCCCGGTGCTCGACCCCAAGGGTCTCAGCTATGGTGATTTGAACACTGTCGATGAAATTGCGGTTCCAGACAGGTTCAAAAATCGCATTGGCAAAACGAAACATCAGGATGTTTTGAACGGTCTCCTTGCCGAGGTAATGGTCTATTCTATAAACCTGCGATTCGTCGAAACATCGATGGATTACCTTGCTTAATTCGACAGCGCTTTGCAAATCTCTGCCGAAGGGCTTTTCAACAACTAATCTAACCCCCTGCTTTGAATCAGGCTCATCGACGCAGGACAATGTTGATGAACCGAGCTGTTGTACTATTGTGCTGTATAAAAATGGAGGTACGGCCAGATAAAAAATGTGGCCGCCGTCAACCTTATGCTTCTTGTCTAATTCAGTGAGCTTGACTTTGATATTGTCATAAAACAAAGCGTCGTTGTAATCACCACTTATATAATAGAGCTTGTTCGTAAAAGCCTTCAAATCCTTGGCAGATACAAAGTCTGAATTCTCCCGTA
>CBDUUO010000600.1:0-2468 GCA_965370395.1 uncultured bacterium | reverse complement strand
CTCTGCTGAGCCACTTTTTCGAGATCGGCAGTGGGTTCGACCACATGCGGGTTGCCGACGGTCTCCAGCAGCGGGAGGTCGGAATGATGATTGCCGTATGCGTAGGATTTTTCAAGATCCAATCCGAGCTTTTCCGCCAGCTTTAAGGTAAGCTTTTTTTTGTTCTGGTCCACGCACACCAGACCTTCCGGCTTTCCGGTCATCAGTCCGTTTTTGCCAACTTCCAGGTCGGTGCACAACAGATGGTCAAATTCAAGATCCCTTATTACAGGCTCGAGCAGGTACCTGACCGAGCCGGATATCAATACCAGCAGATGACCTTCATTCTTATGGAAATGAACCCTCGTTAGAATTCCGGGCGCCAGGCGGGGTTTTAAATACGCTTTGTAAAAATTTTCCGAACCTTTTTGAAAGTCGGTCAGGCGTTTTTTCTTGTAGAAGGTCAACATTATTTTGACCATACGCTCGTCTGAAAGCAGCCGTCGCTGATAAAAAAAATTGGCCACGAGGATTTTGAGGATATAGCCAAACGGTACCAGGCGTCTATCCCAGAGCCACTGGATGCCCAATCTGCCGCTTTCCACTTCCAGCAGGGTTTCATCGAAATCAAAAAATGCGGCAATATGGTTCTTTGGATTCATTTTTGGAGCATTTTATTGATCATACGATATTCAAAATCAGTACCGTCATAGTCATATGTTGATTCTTCTCCGGCCATTGGAATTAACCTGAGCTTGCCGTTAAAAAATGCGGATGTGATGTTTTCAACCTCTGTTATACTTAAATCTTTTCTGATGAAATATTTGGAATAGACGTTTGGGTATCCCAGGTTGCGTGTAATTCTAAACAGCCTCAGCTGAACGTTGGGATTAAGGGTTTTGCGCAGGCTGTATGCGGTGTTGGTTGTGTTGATATCGAATAAATGAGGGTTGGCAAACATGACAGAAGACAGCCTGAATCCCTGTCGGCCATAAATATCTTTCAATCCGGGCAAATCAAACTCCGTGTCATTCTTAAGCTTGAGTGGGGATCTTTTCAGTTTGTCTTTTTGGGCATCGATAAGTATCGCCGGGAAAAATAAGGCTGCCTGGTCCTGATATTTTTGAACGGTTATCAGAAAATGCTCTATGAATTCTTTTGTGGTCAGGGGAGAATCCGAGGCCACAAACAACGCATGCTTTTTATGCTTGCAGGCGCTGCTGGCGGCGTATCCTTTGATTAAATTGCCCGCTATGGTATTGTATTTGACTTTGCGCTTGATGATGTTGAACCGCTCGATAACCTCCGGTGAAATCCGTGAATTCTGATTAATCAAGCGGCATGGTTTTGCAAATTTTTTTATAAATTTGCCCAGGCGTTGCTCCAGCAGCATCTGATGGCCAACGATTATAATTTCGTCAATCAGATCGCTTGCTAAAAGCCTTTCGAGCGTAAACTGAATGATAGGCTTGCTTTCTATCTTGCCATCTGTGACCAATTTAAATTCCCTTAAAGGCCGGTAACCGGCCTCAATGAATTTCTCACCGTAATGTTCGGCAACGATCTTGCTGTAACGTTTTACTTCCATTTTGTTTTTATATCCGGCCATCAAGATTGCGCTAACCATAACATCACCTGCTTAAAAGAAACGGTCTCTATCCGACAGAGAGCAACCGGGTTTCATATCTTTATCTGTACGCCTCTTGCCGATGGCTGATTCTTAAAATAAGAGCCGTAATGCAAGGATAATCTGGAATTGAGCTACAAGTCAAGACATTGGATCAGGGAATCGGAGCCAGACCGGCTTTAAGGACGGCGGCACGGGCCAGAATGGTTAAAACATCGAAGTAGGGGACCGAAAGGTTGTCCTGAGATAATGCCAGCGGGATTTCGGTGCAGCCGGCAATGATTCCCCGAGCACCGTTTGAGATCAGGCTTTCGGCGGTGGCAACCAGATCCGAGGTAATTTGTGCTCTGGAGCGGGCCGGCTGAGAGTTTTTGATATCGTAGATGGCTGCCATCACTTTGGATTGGTGGACTTCATCGGGGACAATGGTTTTGATCCCTTCAGTGCACAGACGTTTTTGGAACAGGCCGCCGTTGATGGTTCCGGTGGTGCCCATCAGTCCGACGGTTTTGATCTGCGGATGGTCGCTGGCAAGGGTTTCGGTTACGACATCAAAGAGCGACAGGATGGGAGGCTCGATCTGTTGTTGGATTTCATCCAGAAAGAAATGGGCCGACACACAGGGGATAATGATAAAATCAGCGCCGGCGAGTTGCAGGGATCGGCATCCGGCCGCCAGGATGGGCACCGGTGATTCGCCCTCACCGATGATGGCGGCGGTGCGATCCGGGACTTTGGGGTTGGAATCGATGATCACCCGCAGGTGTTCCTGATCCGTTTTTGCCGGCGTGTTGTTAATAATTTTAGCAAAACAATCCAAGGTGGCTTCGGGTCCCATGCCGCCGAGTATGCCGATGACCTT
>CBDUUO010000599.1:0-2468 GCA_965370395.1 uncultured bacterium | reverse complement strand
GCCAGAGGCAAGCGGCCAGAGGCCAGAAACCTCACGCTTGATTTATAACATAAAATAGCTATAAAAAAAATTGCGTCAACTATTCTAAATTTCCGGTTCACCGCAAAAAACATTATGAAGGCCGTCGGGTGATAGAAACCCATTATAGTGTCATGTCCCACAAATATGTTGCAAAAGTCGTCTGGTATATTTTAGTGCAGTTGAGTTCTTTAATTAAGAAAATTCCAAGCACCAAAATTCTTAAATCCCAAATCACAAAACACAAATATCAAATGGTTCGACAAGCTCACCACCCTGAGCCAAGTCGAAGGGCAAATCACAATGACCGAAATTCAAAATATCAAACCTGTTTTGGTCATTGAAAAATTGAGATTTGAGATTTATTTGGAATTTGGTTCTTGGAACTTGGAATTTCATATTTTATTATTTGGGATTCAATCAACTTTATTCTTTAAAAAACAAGATTGATAAAATCAATCCGTGTTTTGTAAATTACTTGTGGGACGCGACAATAGCCCCGGGGGAGTTGCCAACGCTTCGTAAAAATTATATATACCCAGTTGGTTATCGAATTTAGGAGATGTTAAAATCATTGAGAGGTCAACACCCATGGATAAAAACATAAAAATGCCAACCGCGATTTTGGAGGCTTTTGATGACGGCATTTATGTCATGAATCAGGATCTGGTGGTTGAATATATGAACAGCGCCATGATTGCGGAATTTGGCGATGGTATCGGCAAAAAATGCCATGAACTGGTCAATCAAACGGATGAAAAATGTCCCTGGTGCCGATCAGATGAAATATTTGAAGGTAAAAAAATCAGCCGGGAGGTATATATTCCGCTGGTGAATAAGACATACTACCTGACGGAAATACCCCTTGAAAATGAGGACGGTGCCATTTCGAAGCTGAGTGTTTATCGTGATGTCACCGAGAGCAAAAAGCGCGAAGAAATGCTCAGGGCCTCGGAGGAGGATTTTACCAATTTATTTGAACATGTCGCCAGCGGGGTGTTCATCAGCAGCAAGGAAGGAAAATTTCTAAATGCCAACCGCGCACTTTTGGATATGCTGGGTTATGATAATAAAGATGAATTTCTGAACATTGATATCGCCAACGATCTGTATGTCAAGCCGGAAGAACGCCAAAAATTCAAAGAAATGATCGAACGCGACGGCGGGGTAATTGATTACGAAGTCGAATTTAAACGCAAAGACGGCAGCACGGTCCCCGTCTTGCTCACCGGTCACGTCCGTTATGATCAACAGGGAAATGTAATCGGTTATGAAGGACTGAATATAGATATCACCCGGAGAAAGTTGATGGAGCGTCAGCTGAAGGAAGCCCATGACTTTATTAATAAAATCATTCAAAGCTCACCCAATGCCATCACGGCCACCGATATGAAGGGCAATATTCTGATTTGGAATCGTGCGGCTGAAGAAACCATCGGGTATAAGGCGGCCGATGTCATCGGGAAAATGAATATCCAAAAGATTTATCCCGATGAAATGGCGCGCAAGGTCATGCAGATGCTGCGCAAACCGGAGCATGGCGGGGTCGGCCGGCTGAATGCCTATCCCATGGTGTATGTGCGGCAGGACGGTGCGGTCACTGAAGGCAATCTTTCAGCGGCCATAATTTATGACTCCAGCGGCAAAGAGATCGCGACGGTAGGTTCATTTGTTGATCTGAAGGAACGCCTGGAAATGGAACGTGCGCTGCGGCGAACCCAGGAGCAATTGCTGCAGTCCGAGAAGCTGGCCGCCATGGGACGGTTGACCTCCCAGATTGCCCATGAATTAAATAATCCGCTTTATGGAATCATGAACACCCTTGAACTGCTCAAGACCGAGATTTCCCCTCAGAGCAAGCGCCGCAAAATTCTGGAAATGGCGCTGTCTGAAACCGTCAGACTCAGTGACTTGCTTCGCAAAATGCTTTCGTTTTCCAAACCCGACCAGGAAGAAAAACAGGCCGTCGACCTCAATACGGTCCTGGATGAAATTCTGCTACTGCACGAAAAACAACTGCAGGAAAACGACATCAAAATCAAAACATCTTTCGCAGAAGCGCTTCCGCAAATCAGCGCCTCAAAAGATCAGTTGCGGCAGGTTTTTCTGAATTTAGTGGCCAACGCCCGCGACGCGATGCCTGACGGCGGTACGCTGAGTGTGATAACCGATTGCGACCCTGAAAATGTCAGAATCGAAATAACCGATACCGGTGTCGGCATCCAAGAAGAGTACCTGAAAAAGATTTTTGATAGTTTTTTTACCACCAAGGACAGCGTCAAAGATGTGGGTCTGGGCTTATCGGTCTGTTACGGTTTCATCAAGGATCATGGCGGTGATATTCAAGTCAAAAGCAAGGTGGATTCCGGAACCACTTTTACCATCACCTTTCCAATCTTCCGGGAATCCGCTGAAAAAAAAGAAGCCCATACATCATAATTTCGCCTTCC
>CBDUUO010000598.1:0-2473 GCA_965370395.1 uncultured bacterium | reverse complement strand
GGAAAAGTAAACCCATGTCCTCTTTAGACTTTAACGATATCCTCCAGGCCCGCCAGCACCTGCACGGAATTGTTCGCGAAACCCCATTTGAAAGATCCTCCGTCCTCAGCGACCGGACAAATATGGAGGTCTATCTAAAGGCCGAGTGCCTGCAGCGCACCGGTTCGTTTAAACTGCGAGGTGCGTATCACAAGATTGCCTCCCTCAGCTCTGAGGAAAAAACAAAAGGTATCGTCACCAGCTCAGCCGGAAACCATGCCCAGGGAGTCGGATTTGCCGCGACGCGTTTCAACATCCCCAGCCGCATTTATGTACCGGAAATCATACCCCAAAACAAACTGGAAGCCATTCAAAGATACAAGGTGGAAGTGGTTATCGAAGGCAAACTTTACGACGAGGCGCATGCAGCCGCCCTGGCGGATGCACAAAAATCCGGCCGGGTTTTTATCGCGGCTTTTGACGATTTGCTGATCATGGCCGGCCACGGGACCCTGGGGCTGGAAATGCTGGAGGAGATTTCCGACCTTGATGCGGTGGTCGTGCCGGTAGGGGGCGGTGGTATGATTGCCGGGGTGGCCACCGCCGCAAAAACGATCAAACCAGCCATCCGGATAATCGGCTGTCAGTCTATTGCCTCCTGTGCCATGGCGCGTTCACTCGAGGAAAACCGTCCCTATTTAACCTTCCCGTCCCAAGAGACCATCGCCGAGGGGCTGGAAGGCGGCATCAGTGAAGTCACGTTCAAACTGGGACATCGCCTGATTGACCGTATGGTGCTGGTCGAGGAAAATGAAATCCGTTCCGCCATCCGGTTTTTGCTGGAGCATCACCGGCTGGTTGTGGAAGGATCCGGGGCGGTGGGGGTCGCAGCTCTTTTACACAACCGCTGGTCGGATCCGGGACGCAAAGTGGGCATTGTTTTAAGCGGCGGCAATCTGGATTACCAGTTGTTGAAACAGATTCTGGCCGATCAGGCTTAAAAGGGGTACGCAATGAGCGTAGATGATTTGCCGCGCTTCGGCCGGCGATTATTCCTTAGATTATTAGCAGGCGGAGGGCTCACACTGATGGCTGGAGGGCTTCAGGGTGCTCGGGCCGCTTATATGTACAAAAGCGCCTCACAGGGCTATCAGAAATCAAAGTTGCCCCCAAAACTCCAGGCGACGAAAATAAATCCCCATCTGAAAAGCCCGCCAGGTCAACAGCACACTTTCCAGTTAACAATTGATAACGGTTTAATTCCAGGCATTGATTACTACACCGAAGGTGCGCCTGTACGAGCCGTTGCCGCAGGAATCGTTCATTTCGTTGGGGAACAGTACGCCCCGGCAGGTAAGGAAAATATCCGATATGTGCGCTTGGCTCATGATCTTTACGATGGGTTAGAAAAAGAATTTTACCCGAGGGTAACGCTTTACCGCTATCAGGCCTATCGTTCCACCTACTACCACTTGTCAAAAGTCGTCGTCAAACATTGGCAAGCCGTGAAACGCGGTCAGGTGATTGGTTACGGATCAAGATACGGACCGGACAACGCCGAAAAAGTAAAGTTAATTTTGGCAGATCAAGACAGTTTTGTGAATCCCGATGATTATGGTGTCGGTCACAGTTTTATGAATTATTGGGATGGTAAGACAGACCTCGAAATTAAATTGGAAGATATGCATGCCCGATTCGACAAACAAACACGCATGGTTAAAAAATTAGATTCTTTTTACGCCGATAAAGAAAAAGACGATATTTTCAAAAAAATTCATTCCATCATCACGATGGGAAAATTCAAAGATTATCCCATCGAGTGGTCTCTGGTTGATAAGTTTCGATATTTAGCCTTCTTATATACTAAATATCCTGACAAGTTTCCTTCCTTGATCTCCGCAGAATTTGATTCAATGAAAAAAGACTTCTACGCTAACCAACCGATTGTCTTAACACTGCCATTCAATCTCTGACCATGAACGTTCCCTCTTTATTCCCTTTATAATGCTTTTCCGAAGTGATTGCGCATTATTGCGCATAAAGGAAATAACGCCATATATTGCAATTGATAGACATATTGAACAAAACCGATCTCTTTACTACACCACGCTGCACCAATGCTCGGAAGGCAAATTTCATGATGATCGCCAAAAATACAAAATCGAACCCCTGGCATGGTTCTTCATTAAGATACTTCGGTCGTCTTTATCCGATATTGAGGTTTATCGTTACCGCTATGCACAGTTACAAAAGCTTTCCGAATAGGGAATATCCTTAAATGATTTTCTGCTTACTCCACCCGAAGAATTGTTCCATTGATATTTCAAGGTATGGCGTTCAAGCTACCATCGGACCTATCGCAAGGTACTTTGATACGGTATCGCGCAGCGACAACCCTTTTTTAATCTGTGTAATCTGCGCCTGCCCAGTGGAATTCTGCGGAGCAGACCCCGCTACTTAGCGGGGATTCCACCGGGGTAACCTGCCGCGGCGA
>CBDUUO010000597.1:0-2476 GCA_965370395.1 uncultured bacterium | reverse complement strand
AGCTAAGAATATAGGAACTCAAAAATAATGAAGATTGTATCCATAGCAACCAGCAAGAAAAAGGGAACACAGAAAGTTACGGTTGAGGAAGCCTTTTTAAAAAAGGAGCATGGTCTCGAGGGCGATGCCCATGCCGGCACCTGGCATCGACAGGTCAGTTTTCTGGCCTCCGAAGAAATAGCTAAAGCCCGTGAAAAAGGCCTTGAGGTAACTTTTGGCGATTTTGCTGAAAACATCGCCACCACCGGTGTTGACTGGAAAAACATACCGGTGGGCTCCCGTATCCGATTGGGACAGAATGCCCTGGTTGAAATTACCCAGATCGGCAAAGAGTGCCACAACCGGTGCGCCATTTACTACAAAGCCGGCGATTGCATAATGCCGCGGGAAGGTGTTTTTGCGCGGGTACTGGAGGAGGGTAAAATACGATGCGGTGATCAGATCAGCATGGAGGAACACGCCGACGAATAACACGCATCCAAATCAAACACTATTTTTCACCCTGCACACCGCTTGACAAACGATTCTCAATCGCGCCGTTCCATGAGGATTTCATTTTTGATCCGATCAAAACGATTCAATTTTTTCATCGGGCCGAAATGATTATCCGCCTTACAGGAAATAGACATTGCCGAACGGTCGGCTGAAGGGTCATCCCCCGGAGGGTTCGTCGCATGCCAATAAGCACATCGGTTTTCCTGAAGCTTCTCGGCAAAGAATTAATCAACCCGATCACCTATCTGGTCGCTTTTTTGATCGGTGCCACCATCAATGTCTTCCAGGGCAACAGCATTTTTTTTTCAGCAGTTCCCTATGTCGTGCCCCTCTTTTTACAGGGCTTAGCCAAGGCCTCAATAAAGTTTAAAAGCAGGGACATGGATATCCTTTGTCAACTTCCGGCAGAGCGCCAGGATCCTGCATTTGTAATCGACAAAGACGGCCGGATAGTCGCGGCCGCAGGCAATACCAGAACGCTTTTTAAGAAAAATAATATCAAAAAAATACATGATTTGTTTGGAAATCCCGATGCCAAAATTATTTTAAAAGCGACCGAAGAAATTATTGAAGATTGGCAGACGGAGCCCCTCGAATTATATTCGAAAATTACCGGCAAATGGTATCAGGCCAAGACAAAGATCGGAGCAGGCGATCACATTCTGATATGGTTGGATGAAATATCATCACGTAAAGCAATGGACGTCAGCTTCTCGGCGATTCGAGGATTTAGCCGTGAAATTATGAACTCAATTAACGAGCTTGCCGTTAAAAATGATATATTCGATAGACTGGCCCTGCTCATATTAAAAGAAAGTTACCAGGGAGTTTTCATCACCCGAGAAGATAAAGAAGGAAACCTTTCCGGATACGCATTTAAAGGTAAGCCCGAAGGTCTGGTAAAATCCGAACTGATCCAGGTCCCTGAAAATTCCTCGGCGCCGGTCTGGGATTCGCGAAAAGCAGAATGCGATATTTACGGCTGTGTGGCATCGGCCACCAAACCGCAATCCATGCCCCAGACCGAGTTTGAAAAGGAGCACCCGTTTAATGAGCGCGTTAAAGCGTTTTTAGGCTTTGCCATCACGAACTACATTAATTACGCTGAAGGCGATGTGTCGATCATTGCTTTTAACAAGCAAGACGGAATCAAAAAATTTGATTCCGACGTTATTAATACGGTCGTCAATACCGCTAGGTCCGTTACGCACCTCATCGATCTGGCGATCGGCAACAACCGCATGCTCAGTGCCCTGGAAGTTGCTGAAGAAGTCCAGCAAAACCTGCTTCCCAAAGAAATTCCGGCCATAAACGGTCTCGATATTGCCGCCAAAAGCATCTATTGCAACAAGACCGGCGGTGATTTTTATGATTTTCTCAATATTTCGCAAACGCCTGATGGCAAATTCAATGTTGTCGTCGGCGATGTTTCCGGTCACGGTATTGCCGCCGGTCTTTTGATGGCGACGGCCCGGGCGCTGATTCGCAGCCGATCGGCCCAGCCGGGAACGCTTTCTCAAATCGTCAGCGACGTCAACCGCGACCTCACGCTGGATGTCTATGATACCGGCCGGTTTACCACCCTATTTTACCTGATGGTCGATCCGCAAAACCATCGGCTGAAATGGGTGCGCGCCGGCCATGATGCCGCCCTTCTGTATGACCCGACCAGCGATGGCTTTGAAGATCTGTATGGCTCCGGCCTGGCGCTGGGCTGGGATGAAAACTACCAATATGAAGAAAACGAACACCCGGATCTGACCGAGGGCCAGGTCATTTTTATAGGAACAGATGGAATCTGGGAGACATTCAACTTAACCCGCGAACCTTTCGGCAAGGAACCCGTAAAAGATATTATTCGTCGTAACGCCGCCGCGAGTGCCGATGAAATAATGAATGAAATACTGACGGCTTTAGCGCGTTTCCGGCAGGGCCTGGAGCCCGAAGACGACGTTACCCTGGTAGTGGTTAAGATCACGGA
>CBDUUO010000596.1:0-2478 GCA_965370395.1 uncultured bacterium | reverse complement strand
ATCCAGAAAGAACAAGTGGTATTGAATGTGGGAGCGGCTTCCAGCCGCGATAGTTGAATTCGCGGCTGTAAACCGCTCCCACAGAGAGTTTATCTAATGATAACTTGGACTTTCCAGATAAGCAGATAAAAAAATTCATATTTTATTTTATCTACGGGTAGACAAAAGACCTATGCGGTATTATTTTTTTCCAAATTGAATTTTGTGTCTTGATTATTCAATTTGAATTTTTGAATTTTTCTTGCTTGATGACTCCCGTTAGATAAAAGGAGGTACTACCATGAAATTTAAAACAACAAGTCTATCAATCGCGGTCGGAATCATGTTGCTTGGATTATTTGCCAACACACTTCCAGCTGCAGAAATTATCACGGAACTGGATATTGTTCAAAAGGTGGTTTCGAAAGAAGATTTTGTGAGAACGGCAGATAACTTTATGATTCTCTTCGATTCTTCGTCCTCGATGAAAGAATTTATTGACAAGGGCGCCAAAGAGACAAAATATGATGTCGTCAGAAGAGTCCTTGAAGAGCGGCAAAAGATGCTGCCGGACCTGGGCTACAATGCCGGCTTGTATATATACACCCCGTTTCAAACTATCTACCCGATGGGGCCTTACGATTCTGCGAAGTTTGCCGCGGCCATTAACGGTCTGCCGGCTGAACCCAAAGGGCGAACGCCTTTAGCGGAAGGAATACGCGAAATTGAGCCGATATTGGAAAAGCTGTCCGGTAAAACAGTCGTGTTTATCTTTAGCGACGGAACTTTCAACAAATTGACGGGCATTAAACTGCCCGAGGATTACACCCAGGAAATAGCTGACAAACACAACGTCTGTTTCTATATGATCAGCAGTGCGACGACCTGGCAAGCCAGTAAGCGGTTAGACGATATGGCAAAGGCCAACGCCTGCTCCCGGGTTATCCCCATTCAGGCGTTTGTAAACAATCCGGAGTACATGACCGGGCCGTTGTTTGTGGTCAAATCATCTGCAGTTGTGGAAACAACAACCGAGGCAAGAATTACGGGCCTCAAAGCGCAGGATGGTCAATTTGATTTTAATCAATCCAATATCCGTCCGGAGTTTAAAAGTGAACTGGATGAGGTTGGAAAATTTTTGCAGAATAACTCGGATGCTTATGTCCTGCTGGTTGGATACACGGACAGTGTTGGAAGCGAAGAATACAATCTGGGTTTGTCCAACCGCAGAGCTGACAGTGCGGCAAATTATTTAATGGCCAACCACACCATTAATCGGGACCGCATCGTGGTGAACTATTACGGCGAAGCCAATCCGGTTGCCAGCAACGATACAGATGAAGGTCGCGCCCGAAACCGGCGGGTTGAAATGGCGATTGGTGGGTTAAAGTAGAACAAAATTATCATTGGAGGGGGAAGGACTTGGTTTCCTTCCCCTTCATCAACAATACAATCGTATTGTCTCAGAGATGTCATTTTATACCGAATGCAGGCTTGCAATTAAAGCCGCTCCGATAGCTCCTGTTACCTGAGCCTTTTCCGAAACCTCAATTGAGTGCCCGGTTTTGTTTTCTAAAGCCTTAACCACCCCTTTATTTTTGGCGACGCCACCGGTCATCATCAGCGGCGCTGACAGACCGATGCGACCGGCCATGGCGACCACCCGGGCGGCAATCGATTCGTGGATACCGGCAATGATATTTTCTCTTTTTTCTCCTTTGGAGATAAGGGAAATCACTTCTGATTCCGCAAAAACGGTACACAGGCTGCTGATTTTTGCCGGCGTATCGGCTTTTAGCGAAACCCCACCAAAATCGTTTATATCAACTTCAAGCGCCCGTGCCATCACTTCCAGAAACCGCCCGGTACCGGCCGCACACTTATCATTCATGGCAAAATCCTTCACGCCGCCATTTTCATCTAGCACGATGGCTTTGCTGTCCTGACCGCCGATATCGATAATCGAGCGAACAGCCGGATTCAGATAATGGGCACCGACGGCATGGCAGGTGATCTCGGTAACCGCTTTGTCGGCGATGGCAACACTTTTACGCCCGTAACCGGTTGAAATAATTTTATCCACGGCAGACGCTTCTATTGCCAGTTCAGCGATAATGTGTTCATAAACTTTTGTCCCGGCATCCTGTGCATTATAGCCGGTTAACATCACCCGGTCGGAAATCAGTTTACCGTCCTCAACAACAGCCGCCTTGGTTGTTATCGAGCCGACATCAATGCCCACTGTAATCATAAGGCACCTCATCGTCCAATGTCAGGAAAAATGGAATAATGGAATGTTGGAATCCTGAGTTTGGCGGAATGAGATCTATTTTTATATAGCTGAGCTCGCAAGAAATTAAAATCAGAATCTGGTTATCCAGAAAGAACAAGTGGTGTTGAATGTGGGAGCGGGGTGCCCCCCCGCCCCGTGTAATAGGGGGGGGGGGGCCCGCCCCCCCACAGGTTATATTAATGGAACAAGTGGGTTGCAAATAAACA
>CBDUUO010000595.1:0-2478 GCA_965370395.1 uncultured bacterium | reverse complement strand
TATCACCTGCTATATCCGCTGCATACGACGCTGTCGATCTTTAATGTATTTCGGTACATTACGTTTCGGACCATTTATGCCAGCCTGACAGCCTTTTGTATCTGCTTCCTGCTGGGGCCATGGATCATTCGCAAACTCGGCGGAATGCAGGTGAGGCAATTCATTCGTGACGATGGTCCTGAAAGCCATCTGTCAAAGGCCGGCACACCCACCATGGGCGGTCTGTTGATTGTATTTTCGATCGTGGCGTCCACGCTTCTGTGGAGCGATCTGACCAACTACTTTGTATGGATCTTGCTCTTTGTCGTCATCGGTTATGGTCTGGTGGGCTTTGTGGATGACTATTTGATGCAGATCAAAAAACGCAGCAAAGGGCTGTCGATGCGCCATAAGTTTATCCTGCAATTCGCTCTGGCGCTGATCACCGGCTACCTGGTGTATGCCAGCCCGGATTTTTCCACCCAGGTGACCATACCGTTTTTTAAAAAGCTCTCACCGGACCTGGGCTGGGGCTATATCATTTTTGCGGCTTTCGTCATTGTCGCCGCCTCCAATGCCGTCAACCTGACCGACGGTCTGGACGGCCTTGCCATCGGCCCGGTGATCATTGCGGCCGCCACATACATGTTCTTCGCCTATGTTGCCGGCCATATCAAAATATCAAATTACCTGCAGATTAATTATGTGGCCGGAAGTGGTGAAGTGGCCATTTTTTGCGGGATATTGGCCGGTGCCGGTATGGGTTTTTTGTGGTTCAATTCTTACCCGGCGCAGATATTTATGGGAGATGTCGGTTCCCTTTCGCTGGGCGCAGCACTGGGTACCATTGCCGTGATCACCAAACAGGAAATCCTCCTGGTGCTGGTCGGCGGCCTGTTTGTTATAGAGGCTTTATCGGTCATTTTCCAGGTCAGTTTTTTCAAAATGACCAGCGGCCGCCGCATTTTCAGGATGGCCCCGCTGCACCATCATTTTGAGCTTAAAGGCTGGCCGGAGCCGAAAGTAATCGTCAGGTTCTGGATAATTGCAATTGCTCTGGCCCTGCTGGCCATGAGTACGCTCAAACTGAGGTAAAAAAGGGTTGTATTTTAAACATGAGATTAAAAGATAAAAAAATAGTGGTTGTCGGCCTGGGCCGCACCGGACTTGCGACCGCCCGCTTCCTGCATCAACAGGGTGCCCGGGTTCTGGTTGCCGATACAGCCGACGAAACACAGCTGGGAGATTCAGTCAGGATGCTGCGGGAAATGGGTGTCGCCTTGGAGCTGGGTCCGCACCGCATCTCTTCTTTTCAAAATGCTGATTTTATTGTTGTCAGTCCCGGCGTCTGCCACACCATCGAACCCATAGAACATGCCAAATCCCGTGACATCCCGCTTATGGGTGAAGTGGAATTGGCCTCGAGATTCATCAAAGAGCCGATCGTAGCCGTAACCGGCACAAACGGCAAGACCACCACCACCGAGCTTGTGGGGCAGATGCTGAAAAATTCGGGTATCAGCGTTTTTGTGGGCGGCAATATCGGCAACCCGCTGATCGAATATGTCGGCAGCGGTCAAAAAAAGCAGATCGTTGTGGCGGAAATCAGCAGCTTTCAACTCGACACCATTGATTCTTTCCGGCCGAAAGTCAGCGTGCTGCTGAATATTACCGCGGATCATCTGGACCGCTACCCGGATTTTGAAACCTATGCAGATTCCAAAATTCGTGTTTTTAACAATCAGCAAGCCGACGATATCGCCGTGCTCAATGGGTCGGACCCGCTGATTCGCGCAAAAACGAAAGGTATTAAAAGCCAGCGGCTGTTTTTTCCGTCCATAGAGGCAAACGAACAAGGCGCCATTCTGAACGGAAAAAAAATTATCCTGAATCTAAATAAACTTAAAAAGATTTACCCTGAAATCCAAATTCCAAATTCTAAAATCCAAAATCAAGTCCATTTGGATATCGCTAAAATACGCCTTCAGGGGCGGCACAATTTTGAAAATGCGTGTGCCGCCAGTCTGGCGGCTCTGGCGGCCGGAGCAACCCTGGCAGGGATCCAGAAAACATTGGACCATTTTAAAGGTTTGGCCCATCGGCTGGAGCACGTGGCGACCGTCAATGGGGTCCACTATTACAATGACTCCAAAGCCACCAACGTGGACGGGGTGCTCAGAGCACTGGATTGCTTTTCAAAACCGGTTTTGCTGCTGATGGGCGGCCGTGACAAGGGCAGCAATTTCCACGTGCTGCAAGACCGTATTCGTAAGCATGCCAAAGAACTGATTGTAATGGGAGAAGCCGCCGAACCGATCCGATCCGCCCTGGGGCAGTCAACAATGACAAAAGTCGCGGCTTCAATGGCAGATGCGGTCACAACGGCCTATCAGGATGCAGACCCGGAAGACGTGGTCCTATTATCGCCGGGTTGTGCGAGCTTTGACTGGTACAGCAGTTATGCCGAACGGGGAGATGATTTCCGACAGGCGGTCGAGG
>CBDUUO010000594.1:0-2497 GCA_965370395.1 uncultured bacterium | reverse complement strand
TGAATATTGACTATTGATAATCTCGTAAAAAGTCAGAAAAGCGATCTTTTTACGAATTCATCAATATTCAATTCAAAAAGAGAGGTTTCATTCAATGATTGTTGCAGATAGAAAACCAATTGAAGAAATCATCGGATACCTCAAGGATCACAAAAACATTCTGGTCCTGGGCTGCAACGAATGTGTCACCGTCTGCGAGGCCGGGGGTAAAAAAGAGGTGGGCGTTCTGGCTTCGGCCCTGCGCATGCATGCCCACAAAGAGGGAAATGAGGTCAAAATCGACGAAGTGACTCTCGAGCGACAATGCGACCGTGAGTATCTGGATGAAATTCGAGATTCCATCGATCAGTATGATGCCGTAGTTTCGCTGGCCTGTGGCGTCGGCGTTCAGTTTACGGCTGAACAATATCACAGCACGCCGGTGTATCCGGGAGTCAACACCTGCTTTATGGGGGCCACCGAAAAGCGAGGCCTGTGGACCGAACGCTGCCAGGGCTGCGGTCAGTGTATCCTGGCAACAACCGGGGGCATTTGCCCGGTGGCGCGCTGTGCCAAGCGGCTCTTTAATGGTCCTTGCGGAGGATCGACGACCGGCAAATGTGAGATTAACGTCGAAGTCGACTGTGCCTGGCAATTGATCATCGATCGTCTCAAGGCATTGGACCGGTTTGACGAATACGAAAAGTTGTGCCCCTTAAAAGACTGGTCGACGGACAGGGCCGGGGGGCCCAGAAAAGTAGTAAGGGAGGACGTGCAGCAATGACAACCAAGACACCGAGCAAACTGGAAAAGATTCTTAGCGAAGGGCACCTGGCCGTTACTTCCGAGTGTGGACCTCCCCGCGGCAGCAATCCCGAGCACATCATCAAAAAAGGCGAATTGATCAAAGATCATGTGGATGCCATCAATGTCACCGACAACCAGACATCCATGACCCGATTATGCAGTCTGGCCGCCTGCATTCGCCTGAAATTGATGGGCCTGGAGCCGGTTCTGCAGATGGTCACCCGCGATCGCAACCGCATCGCGCTGCAAAGCGATATTCTCGGTGCGGCTTCCTTTGAAATCAACAACATTTTGTGTCTGTCCGGCGATCATCAAAGCTTCGGTGACTGCTCCCAGGGCCAGAATGTGCATGATATCGACTCGATCCAGCTGATTCAGGCCGTGCGGCACATGCGTGACGAGGGCAAGTTTTTAGGCGGCGACGACCTTGAAGGCAAGCCCCAGATGTTTGTGGGAGCGGCCGCCAATCCGTTTGCCGATCCCTTTGAGATCCGGGTCCCGCGTTTGGCCAAAAAGGTTGCCGCCGGGGTGGAGTTCATCCAGACCCAGTGCATCTACAACCTGGATAAATTTGAAGAATGGATGAAAGGGGTGCGCGAGCGCGGGCTGCACGAAAAAGTCTATATTCTGGCCGGTCTGACCCCCATGAAATCTGTGGGCATGGCCAAGTATATGCAAAAAAGAGTGCCGGGCATGGATGTGCCGGATGAAATTATTGAACGGCTGCAGGGAGTTGAAAAGGGCAAACAGGCCGATGAAGGCATCAAGATCTGCATCGAGTCCATCGAGCGCCTGAAAGAATGCAAAGGTGTTGCCGGATTCCACATCATGGCGATCGAATGGGAAGAAAAGGTGCCCGAGATCGTTGAGGCCACCGGCCTCTATCCCAGACCGAAGCTGAATTAACCTGGATCTTTTTTAGATCATTTTGAATGTAAGAAAACCCTGTCTCTAATTCATGAGCGGACAGGGTTTTATTTTTCAGAATGTCATTAAGGCAAAGCATTTCCGATGGCATTTTAGCATTTATTCCCGCCATTTGTTTTCCAAAGCTCAAGGCTCATCTATATGCCCGAAAATGTTAATTTTGGGACCTTCAAGTACCCGTTTTAAAAAATGGTCGTTCTGTTCTTTTCTTTGGTTGAATTCGTCTGCAGTAAACTGGGAAACATTTATAGACCGGCCAATCTCGTTCTGCACTTCTCCTAATAGTTCAGCGAGTTTGAGCCCTGACAGTTCGGTGACGACAAAAAGATCAACGTCACTCTCATTGCCATAGTCCCCGGATGCAAATGACCCATAAATGAAAGCACGTTCGATTTTTTTTTCGACTGATATTAGTGCCTGTTTGACCAATGCGGTGAGCCCCACCGTTTTGGTGATTATTGCTTTAATTTCTTGATAGATCGGACAGAGCAGGTCAAGCTGATAAAGATGCTGATTTCCTGATACTTCCCTCCTCAATATTCCACCAGTAAGGAGATTTTTGAGCTCCTTTTCAACGCCTCTTAGGGAAAATCCCGCTCGTCTGCTCAATTCATTTATGTTAAATGTGCTCTCGGGATTTAAAGTCAGGATTTTTAAAAGTTCAATACGAATTTTTGAAGATATTAAGGTTCGCACATCGGTCATTTTAGAGTTCCATATACTTTTTGTATATGAGTGCAGCCCATAATGCTGTGTTTCCAGCGGGTGCAAGTCCCGTCCTGGC
>CBDUUO010000593.1:0-2512 GCA_965370395.1 uncultured bacterium | reverse complement strand
AACGGTGGTTTTGACAATATCCATGAAAGATTGCTTGATCGATTGTAATATGAAGAATAATCAATTCCGGCAGATCATAAAAACCGAACATGGTTATCAAAGCCCTGATCGACGACTTTTCCTGGCGCAGCACCTTCCGGGATGGCGAATCTTTATTTTTTATGCCCGAATTGTCATGGCTTTTCTCACAGCAGGTTTGGCAGGGCGCCGGGGAAAGCTAAACAACGAGAGATGGCTAAGCGCCTCCATAAGCTGTTTGAAAGCCGTCGAATCCGCCGGCGGGCGTTTGAATGTATCGGGTCTTGAAGGCCTCGATGAGCATAAAGGCCCTCTGGTTTACATTGCCAACCATATGAGCATCCTTGAAACCATTATTCTTCCATCCTTTACGCTGGCATTTAACGATGTCACCTTTATTATCAAAGATGAATTGCGCAGGTATCCAATCATCGGTGGGGTCATGCAAGCGCTTGATTTCATTGCCGTACACCGTAAAAATCCCCGTGAAGATTTAAAAGCCGTATTAAATGAGGGCCAACATCGTATTCAGCGGGGATGTTCGGTGGTTGTTTTTCCCCAGGCCACCCGCAGCACGGTGTTCGATGTAAAAAACTTTAATACACTTGGTGTAAAATTGGCCCGTAAAGCCGGGGTACCGGTGGTTCCGATTGCGCTTAAAACAGACTTCCATGGCAACGGCCGGTGGTTAAGAGATATCGGGCCGATCAACCCCGACCTGCCGCTTTATTTTAAGTTCGGCAACCCCATACCGGTTGTCGGCAACGGACACGTCGCCCATCAGCGCGTGGTCGAATTTATCTCCCAAAATTTAAGGTCCTGGGGCGCAGAAGTGAAATTGAACCCTTAGCGCTTGCGCCTCTATCTGCAAGCATCGCCCATCGAATTCCAGTTGACACTCGAATTGAATTTCGTTAACCTAGTCAATCATTAAGGCTAACAAAAACCTAAAATGAGCGTTTCAAATCTCGACAATCGCTCAATTTAGGAAAAATAAATGTTGAGGCCATGAAAAGCCGGATCCTGAAAATTCTAAAGAACAGCGAAGGTATCGTTTCCGGACAGGCGCTAAGCGCTCAACTGGGAATTTCGCGGGTATCGGTCTGGAAGCACATGCAAAAACTTCAAGCGCTTGGGTATGAGATTCTTGCGACTGCTAAAGGGTATCGTCTTAAAAATTCCCCGGATGTGCCCTATCCATGGGAGTTTCCGGGCCGGGAGTCCAGAATCATCTACCATGAGGAACTGACGTCTACCATGGATGCCGCCAAGAATCTGGCCCGAAAAGGGTGTCCGGATTTTACAACGGTCATTGCCGGGCGTCAGGTCAGTGGTCGGGGACGCCTGAAGCGAGAGTGGCTTTCCGATAAAGGCGGCCTCTATTTCACGATGGTTCTGCGGCCAGATCTGCCGCTGGTGTTAAGCTTCAGGGTTAGTTTTTTAGCTTCGCTAACCCTTGCCAGGACATTAAATGAGATGTTTGGTGTTGATGTCCGGGTCAAATGGCCCAATGACCTTTTAGTTGATGAACGCAAGATATCCGGCATGCTATCTGAACTGGAAGCTGAAGCGGATCAGGTGGCTTTTATCAATGTCGGCGTTGGTGTTAACGTCAACAATGATCCTTCAGCCATCGAACCGGCAGCAATCTCATTGAAAGGAATTTTGGGCCGGAAAGTTTCAAAAAAGGATATTCTTGCGCGGTATCTGGATGCCTTCGAACAGCAGATGCAAACCGCAGCGTTAGATCGGGTTATTGAAGAATGGAAAGCGTTTACGGTGACCCTGAATCGTGAGGTTCGTGTGGTGACGACCCGTGAAGTCTTTACCGGCAAAGCGGTCGATGTAGACGATAGCGGTGCCTTGGTTTTGAAATGTACCGATGGGTCCCTCCGAAAGATTCTTTATGGCGATTGTTTTCATCAGGCCAAATGATGCTTTGCGGCGCAATTTTTTAGGAACGAAGGTTGGCAAAAATGGATTCGTCGAATCAATTAAGAATGATAGTGTATGCATCGTTATTTGCGGCACTGACCGCGGTCGGCGCATTTTTAGCGATTCCGATCGGCCCGGTTCCGATCGTTTTGCAAAATATGTTTGTTTATCTGGCCGGTCTGCTGCTGGGCGGTCGTTGGGGGCTTGCCAGTGTGGGTGTTTATCTTCTGGCCGGTGCCTGCGGATTACCGGTATTTGCCGGCGGGTTAGGCGGCATTAGCCGTTTCATCGGGCCTACCGGCGGCTACCTGATCGGTTATCTGCCGACCGTTTTTCTAATCGGCAAAATGTCTCAAAAAGCCAATCCGCGGATCGTTTCCGATGTGCTGGCGATGATTTGCGGGACCTTGGTGCTGTATGCCTGTGGCGTTTCATGGCTGAAAATCGTCACCGGCATATCACCGGCAAAAGCGCTGGCGCTGGGGATGTATCCGTTTCTTATCGGGGATGCTCTAAAAATAGCTGCCGCGGCCGCCATCGCCAAATCTCTGCGGCCGGT
>CBDUUO010000592.1:0-2512 GCA_965370395.1 uncultured bacterium | reverse complement strand
ATCTTTCAACGAACTGAGCGCCCCCAGCAACCTGCGCCGTCTGTCGGTTCATTTGCGAAAGCTTGCCATCCGACAAGGGAGCAGATAATCTGTTGCCCCTGCCCATTTTTATTCGCCTTGGCCACAATACCCCGTCCGTCAGAGGCGGACGGCGGTGAGCTTCACCACACACGCAGCAAATCCTTTTTCTTGAGACAAAATTCTTAAAGCTGTGTTATACTGTTCCTACGATTATGGTACCAACTGGTTGACTTCAGGAGACCGATCTCGAACGAATCCCGGGAAAAAAGAATGAAAAAGTTAATCATCGCTACGGCAGCTTCTTTGGCTCTTATCGGACTCGGCTATCTCATTTATTCAAATTGGATTCTGCAAAGCAGCCCCTGCGCCAGCATTTTTGACCAGACCACCGTCAGTCTCGAAGAAAAGAGCAAAATCCTGAGAGAAAAGGGCGGTGCCATTCTGGGCTGGGATCAAATTCAGAAACTATCCGATCAATCGGATCAGATTACGGCAGATCTAAAAACCTGCTGCATTTTATTTCACGACGACAAGATCGCCTTCGAGGAATTTTTAAAATGCCAGAACGATTTTAACCAATACGAGCGCAATATCGATCGCCTGGCTCACCTGGTTGCTGAAGCTCAAGTCGCCAAGCAGCAGGAACGCTATGATCTCGTAAATTTGAGGCTCAGTCACATTGAGCGCAATGTAAGAGATCTGGGCGTCATTTCGGATCAGTTCCAGGCGCAGATGAAGTCGTTAATGGGTCGCCCATCCCAGGAATATCAGAAATCGGTCCGGATCACGCAAAAATCGGTAATAACCGAAACAGAACCAAATGATTCCTACAACCAGGGCATGGAGATTTCCTCCGGCATTTTGCAGGGAACGCTGTCCGGAGAGGATCGCCAGGATTATTATCGTTTTGAGCTGGATCCCGGCAGCATCTTAAATCTGGATTTTACGGCCGGAGATGACAGCCAGAATTTGAAAATCGTGTTGCGAAATTTCGAGGGCAACGATTTGTGGAATCCCGGTGAGACAAGTTCCGGAGCCGTCAAATCCACTCGCATACTGCTGAACAACCTGTCTGGAGGGATCTATTATGCGGTTGTCTATTCCGGAATCGGCCCGTATAAGCTGGATCTTTTTATTGAGACCCAGAATGATGCCGGGTCAGGGACCGATGCCGGGGATAAGATTACCAAAGCGCTTGCCATAGAACCGGGCAGTTCCTTTTTCGGTGAAATGGGCGCTTTTGACGAAGAAGACTGGTATCGGTTTGATATCCCTCCCGGTCATATTCTAAAGCTTTCATTCACCCCGAATGCAAGCAGTGAAGCGATGAAATTTTCATTGAGAAGTTTTGAACGCAGTGAAGTTTGGTATTCGGGCGTGGTCCCTGCCGCAGAGACAAGACCCAAACGCGTGATGATGAACAACTCATCCGGTGGGACTTATTACCTTGAGGCTTATTACGGCAGCGGCCAGTACGGATTCGAGATTTTCACCGAAAGCCAAAACGATGCGGCCTCCGGAACCGATGCGGGCGACAAAATTGCCGAAGCCCTTAAAATCATACCGGGCCGCTCTTATTCCGGGGAATTGGGGGGCTACGACGAAAGCGACTGGTATCGATTCGATATCCCTGCCGGCAGTGTTTTAAAAATGGCCCTCTCCAATTACAATGAGGGTATGCCGATGAAATTCTCTTTCCGCAACGTTGACGGTGTCGAAGTCTGGCGATCGGAAGAATTACCGCCCGGGGCCAAAAACGCCATTCGGATGCTGATGAACAACACCACGGGAGGCATTTACTTTTTGGAAGCATTTTACGGCAGCGGCCCGTACGAATTTGGGATTTTTTCAGAACAGCAAAACGATGCCGGTTTAGGTTCAGATGCCGGCGACCGGATTGCCGAAGCCACTAAAATTACATCGGAACGGACGATCACCGGTGAGCTGGGAGGCCTCGATCAAGAAGACTGGTATACATTCTCAATTCTTGAGGGAAAAACAATTCAATTTACCTCCGATACGGATGGAGAACCTTTGAAGCTGTCCATGGGCAACGTGACTCGCAAAAAAGTGCTTTATACGGCTGAATTGACGCCGGGTGTCACCGAAACGTTCGAGGTTCCCAAAGATGTGCAGCCGCCTTATTTTTTAAGGGTTTACGGCGGTAGCAGCAAATACAGCTTTGAGATAAAATAGAAGGTGTCAGGTGTTACATCTGTTTAATTGGTTTGATTGGTTTGATTCGTTCAATTGGTTGGCTTAAACCGAACCAATTCAACCAATGAAACAAATAAAACTAATCTAACATGTGCTTGAACCCCCGAAACCTGACACCTGACACCAGAACCCATTTACGTAGAACCTATTGCCTCCCGCCAATTTCGATTGAACTCATGAAACTGTTAGTGGTATTTTTACGCAATAATGACGGCCCTGGATTCCTTTCCGTCGATCTTTATGGTGAGCGGCTTTTTGAGGATGACGTGTTTCA
>CBDUUO010000591.1:0-2516 GCA_965370395.1 uncultured bacterium | reverse complement strand
CGCTAAGCTCCTCGCAATGACAGATTATTGGAACAAATTTTTGACAACCGCTATAAAACTTGCAATGCGATTGGTGTCATTTACAGAAATAATCTGCGAAACCTGCGGATCCCATTAACAGGTTACCCAGATTAAACCTATTGCGTTGAAGTAAAGGAGCAGCGTTTTGCAAGACAGCGCACAGGTCGTAATTATCGGCGGGGGTATTATCGGCTGCAGCACCGCCTATCATCTTGCCAAAATGGGCTGGCAGGATGTGGTCCTGATTGAAAAAGGCGAGTTGACCAGCGGTTCCACCTGGCATGCCGCCGGCCTTGTGGGACAACTGCGTTCGGATCGTAACCTGACACGCATGCTGCAATACAGCGTCAGCCTTTATGCGCGGCTCGAGGAAGAAACCGGTATTGCCACCGGGTGGAAGCCAACAGGCTGCCTGCACCTTGCCAGCACCCGGGAGCGCATGTTCGAACTCAAACGCGGTGCCACCACCGCGCGCAGTTTCGGACTGGAAATGAGCCTGATTTCCCCCAAAGAGGCGTTCGACCTCTGTCCGATTTTATCCCTGGACGGCATCATCGGGGCGGCATATATGCCGACCGATGGGCAGGCTGATCCGGCCGGAATCACCCAGGCGCTGGCCAGAGGGGCACGCAATCAAGGCGCCAAAATCTATCGCAATACATTGGTGACCGGATTTGAATTCGGCCGGAATCGGGTCTCGGCCGTGAAAACAACCAAAGGCGATATCCAGTGTGAAATCCTAGTCAACTGCAGCGGGATGTGGGGACACCAGATCGGTGAAATGCTGGGCGTCAATACGCCGGTCGTGCCCTTTCAGCATCAATATATGGTGACCGACCCGATTGAGGGGACACCCAAAGATTTGCCGACTATTCGCGACAAAGATAATTTGATCTACTATAAAGAAGAGGTAGGCGGATTGGTAATGGGGGGCTATGAAAGAAACGGCATTCCCTGGGCCATTGATGAAGTTCCCAATGAGTTCACTTCGCGGCTGCTGGATTCCAATTACGATCATTTTATGCAACTGGCGCAGCCGGCCATGAAACGTACCCCCTGCCTGGAGGCGGCCGGCATTTCGGAGTTAATCAACGGCCCGGAGGCCTTTACGCCCGACGGCAATGCCATCATGGGACCGGCATCCGAACTGGATAATTGCTTTGTTGCCGTGGGCTTTAACGCCTTTGGCATTGCGGCCGGGGGCGGCGCCGGAAGAATGATGGCCGAATGGATCATTGAAGGCGAACCGAGCCTGGACATCTGGCCGCTGGATATCCGCCGGCTGGGTCCGCATCACCGCAGCCGGTCGTACAATGTGGAGCGCACCCGTGAAATCTACGGCAAACATTACACCATCCACTGGCCCCATGAAGAGCACGATTCGGCCCGGGGGATCCGCCGCAGCCCGCTGTATTATCTCCTCAAAGAAAAAGGGGCTGTGTTTGGCGTCAAATACGGCTGGGAGCGGCCCAACTGGTTTGCGCCCGCCGGGGTCGAACCCGAAGACGAATTGACTTTTGAGATCCCCAACTGGTTTAAGCATGTCGGCAGCGAACACAAGGCTGCGCGTGAAAAAGTGGTGTTGATCGATCAGTCCTCTTTTTGCAAGTTTGAAATCGATGGTCCCCAATCGTTGGATTTCCTGAACTGGCTGGCAGCCAACAATATCGACAAATCCGCTGGCAGCGTGACCTACACCCAGTTATGCAATGCGCGCGGCACCATCGAATGTGACCTGACCATTGCCCGTATCACGGATGAAAAATTTTTTCTGGTGACCGGCACGGCTTTCGGTCGCCATGATGCCGAATGGATTAAGAAACACATGCCCACCGACGGCAGTGTTTCGTTCCGGGACGTTACGTCGGCGCTGGCGGTGATTAATGTGATCGGACCCCATGCCCGCAAACTCCTTGAGAAGGTCACCGCAGATGACATCAGCAACCAAAACTTTCGGTATGGCAAATGTAAAGAAATCACCGTCGGCTATGCGCCTGTCAGCGCAATGCGGGTTACCTATGTGGGCGAGCTGGGATATGAGCTTTATATTCCGGCAGAATTTGCCTGTTATGTTTATGAGACCCTCTGGAATACCGGTCAGGATCTGAATGTAACGAATGCGGGTTACCGGGCCATCAATTCACTGCATTTTGAAAAAGGCTATTGTTTGTGGGGGGCCGAATTGACGCCTGAATATACCCCCTATGATGCCGAACTGGGATTTTGCGTGGCCTTAAACAAGGCGGATTTTCTCGGGCGGGAGGCTTTAGCCAAAGCGAAAGCAAAGGGTCCGCAGTGGAAACTGTGCACCTTTACGATTGACGCTGATCAACCGGTTATGCTACGGGGCAGTGAACCGATTCTTCACAAGGGCAAGGTCATCGGTGTCACTACTAGCGGTGGATATGGATATAGTATCGAGCAAACCATCGCCTACGGGTATGTCCCCATTGCCGAGGCCGAACATTCCAATGACTATGAAATAGAGGTCTATA
>CBDUUO010000590.1:0-2530 GCA_965370395.1 uncultured bacterium | reverse complement strand
CCGGCAAATATTAAAAAGTCGATGATTTGTTCAGGTTCGGCCCGCATCAGGGTCACATCCGCCACTTCTTCACCCAGATTGGCCCCGGAGTGGACGGCCAGGGAAAGGTTGGCTTGCACAAGTGCGGGGGCGTCATTGATGCCATCGCCCACCATGGCCACCGGATGGTTTTGGCCTTGCAGCGCTTTGACAATAGCGACTTTATCGTTCGGCATCTGACCGCCGTAAGCATCGTGGATTCCGACGTCCTTTGCGATGGCCCGGGTGGTTTCAGTTCCGTCTCCGGAAACCAATGCCAGCCGAAATCCCCGATGAATCAATTTTTCAACGGTTGCTCTGGCACCGTTTCGAATGCGGTCTCCGAAAACAAACACAGCGGCGGGCCGATCCCCGATGCTCATATATACACACGAGTCAGCTGATCCCTGTTGTAAGTCGTCGGAGTCAGGAAGTTTATTGAAATTTACAGTCGTGTCTTTCAGAAAGTCCGCCGATCCGATCTTTACGATGTCACCATCAAAACGACCGATAACACCATTTTCTTCCGTTCGGATTTCGTCTACGGTTGCGGGCTCAATATTTCGTTCTTGCGCCTGCCGCAGAATTTCCCGTCCGATAAAATGATCTGAATTTTGTTCCAGCCCCGCTGCGAGTTCAAGGGCCCGGTCTTGGTCAAAGGGCGCAAGCGCAATAATTTTCTGCAGGGTCCAGTTGCCGTGAGTGATGGTGCCGGTTTTGTCAAAAACAACGGCTGTAATCCGGTTGGCCATTTCAAATGCAGTAAAATTGCGCACCAGGATGCCCTTTTTCTCGGCAATGGATATGCCGGCCACCCGGGCCAGGGGGATGGCAATTCCCAGAGCGCAGGGACAGGAGATAACCATCACGGTTACGGCTCGCAGGATCGATGTTTCCAGCGACAATCCCATGAACCGGCACGCCATGCCGGTGGCTGCCGCCAGCACCAGAATGACGGGAACGAACCACTGCAAAATAACATCGGTTTTGCCCTCAATGGGCATCTTCGTCAGCAGCGTTTTTTCGATGATCTGCATCATCTGACCCAGGGTGGCGTCATTGCCGACCTTTTCAGCTTTGATTATAAAGCCGCCTTGCTGGACCCGGGCGCCGCTTCTGATAAAATTACCGGGCTTTTTTACGATAGGCACGGGCTCGCCGGTCAACGAGGATTCCTCTACTGCGCCATTGCCGGTCCGAATGGTGCCGTCTGCCGGTACAATTTCAGTTTCGCTTACCCGAAATTTATCACCTTCGGTGAGCTGATCGATGGCCACATATCGGCCCTCAGGAAAATTGTCACTGCATATTCTGACCTTGGTGGGCATCAGCGCAAAGAAATTTTCCAAATCTTCTAAAACTTTTCCTTTGGCGCGACGCTCCAGTGTTTTACCTAAAAGCACCAGCGTGATCAGCATAGAAGCAGTGTCAAAGTACAGATGGATGCTTCCCGCAAAAAGATTATAGGTGCTGAAAAAATAAGCACTCAACGCACCGATGATGATCAATGTTTCCATGCTGAAAGCTGCAATACGTATTCCGGCCCAGGCTTTTTTATAAAAGTCGTATCCGCCGTAGATTAAAATGGCGGTCGCCATGACGAACATGGGCCAGGAAATTTTAGCCGCATTTTCAGCAGAAAGGTCTGTAAAAAACCCCGTATACAGCGCAAAGGATAACATCATCACATTCATGGTCAGAAAGGCCGAGATGGCAAACCGAACAAATTCTTTGCGGCGTTCAGCTGCTTCCCTTGATTCACCGGGCTCCACCGCCCGGTAACCCAGTTTGCTGATCGCGGCGACGATCTGACCGGGGGTAACCTTGACGGGATCGTAGGCCACCTGGAGACGATCCGTCAAAAAATTGCAGGCAGAATCGACGATGCCCTCGGTTTTTTTCAAGGATTCATCGATGACCCAGGCGCAGGCCGGGCACCACATGTTGGCGACGATCAGCTTGAGCGTCAAGATGTTGTCCCGGGCGACACCCGAAGGTGTCTTCGAGGCATCTGCCTGGGTACCGTCAGCCTCGGAAATTGTGCTGCCATGTGCCCCGGATAGTTCTTCTTCGGAATTGGGAATAACGCCTTTGGCCTGGCATTGCCTGAACAAATCGGTTTCGCGGAAGGTTTCTGGATTTGGCGAATCCGTGGCTTCCATTAAGATCGTAAACACCTGCCGGCAGCCGTTGCAGCAGAACAAATAAGATTTTCCGGATATGACAGCGGTAACCGTTCCATGACGCAATGGCAGACCGCACAGGTTGCACGTCCGGGAAATGGTTTTTGGGTTAGGGCGTTTAATCATGGAGCCAGGTAAATTATAAATAATAAATCCCTATAATCAAGGTGTCAGATTTCAGAGGACAGAGGTCAGACGACAGAAGACAGATTAAAAAACTGCAAGATGAAGCGACCTATCTGTCCTCTGTTTTCTGTTCTCTGTCATCTGTTTGCTGACACCTGAAACCTACTTATTCGTGCCACCTGACACCAGGAATTAATTTGAAT
>CBDUUO010000589.1:0-2559 GCA_965370395.1 uncultured bacterium | reverse complement strand
TTGTCAAAATTCCGTAAGAGCTTGAAATAATTGCTGGTGCCGAAGGCCGGACTTGTAAATTAAATAATAATATCAATAACTTAATAAAATAAATGCTAGTTTAAGTGATATTAAGCTAGTTTTTGTACTGTCCTGGCTGCATAATCGCATATGAATTGCATATGAGTCCAAAATTTCTTAAAACGCCCATTTTACCCTTAAAATGGTGGCGCTAAGCTTAAAAATCGACCTTATTTTTAGCTCTTTTTCTGTATTATCAATTACTTGCTGTGGCCCCCGAAACCGTAAACAGATCTTCATTTATACGAGGCCGTACTTCCTGACGCGCGAACCGGCGTGCTTCCTTCCGGATGGCTTTAATTTCTTTGGTCAACTCAAAGTCCATGTGATGCCTCCCATCATAAAACATTCGGCCTAGCTGTATCTCACCACGCGCCCCGCCTTTTTATCCTTAATATAGTTTCCGTTTTCTACAACCATCTCTCCGTTGATAAAGACATTTTCGATACCGGTGGGGCGCCGGGCGGTTTCCTTAACGGTCGTATTATCGGCAATGGTGTCGGGGTTGAAAATGATGATATCGGCAAAATTGCCGGGTTGGATTTCACCCCGCTGCGCAATTCCCATCCAGCGTGCGGTCCTGCCGGTCATTTTGCTGACTGCTTCCACCAGGCTCAGGACATTTTTGTCCCTGACGAATCGGCCCAGTATACGCGGAAACGCCCCGTATGAGGCCGGGTTGGCAAATCCGCTGGATTTTAAAATAGTGTCCGTTTCAAACAAACACAGTTCGTGCGCCATTAAGTTTTCGACAAGTTGTTCATGGGTATTGTCGCCGCTGTATCCGTAGGTAAGCTGCAGAGCCTTGCCGCCGCTTTTTTCTATGATTTTTAAAATGGCCCCCACCGGGTCGATCCCCTCCTGCTCTGCGATCTCTACAATGTTCAACCCGTTATACGTTTCACCTTCTGGGTAACCGGCCTGCATGATCTGAATGTCGGCTATATTAAATCCGAGAAGAAATTTGGCCAGGCGCAACTCAATTCTCAGCCGCCGAATCGCTTTGGCGTTTTTAAGGTTGCCATCCAGGTCTTTCATAAACCAGGCGGGCAGAAAAACAGAGAGATAACTGTTTCCGCAAAAATGGGGATAGATGTCAAACATAACCTCAAGGCCTTTGTTCCGGGCCTTTTCAATCAATCGCACTGCCTTTTGAGCCGTCGACCAGCTCTTTTTGCCGGCAAAAATCAAATGCGAAATTTGCAGCCGCACACCGGTTTCAAGTGCGATGGAAAGTATCTCGTCCAGCGCTTTCAGATTGTGCGGCCGGTCGAAGAACGGGATTACGGGATATGATCCTGAATACTTGGAAAGTGCGCGTTTATGGACCGTCAAGATACGTCCGCGGTTGGCAGCCATCTGGGCCAGCGCCATTAGATCATCCCGGGTGGAAAAAAGGCCGGGGGGATACATCAGACCGAAAGAAAGGCCGCAGGCGCCCTGGTCCAGAGCCTCAGCGGTCATGCTGACCATTTTTGCCATTTCCCTGGAATTGGGCTGTTTTGTATAATCCTGAACCGCAGCCAGGTGTAGGGCACCATGGCCCACCAGCTGAACGTTGTTGAACAACAGCCCGTCGCCGGATTCCAGATAATCAAAAAATTCGCTCATACTTTCCCACTCGTAGGAAAGCGGTTTGTCAATCAGGGTCTCGGAAAGCTCATTAATAATTTGTTTTCCCGCTCCGGTAACCGGAACCGGAGAAAATCCGCAGTTTCCGGTAACTACGGTGGTGACGCCCTGTTCGACCATGGGAAAAAGAAATTCCTGATGATCGGGCAGCGGCAGCACCCAGTCAAAATGACTGTGACAGTCAATAAAACCGGGAGCCACGACCCGTCCCCCGGCATCGATAACCGCGTCAGTCCCCGCTGCAGCACTATCCTCAACGGATTGCCTATCTGAAGAAACGACGGCCTCAATTCTATCTCCGGCCACAACCACATCGCCCCTGAAAGCATCACGCCCCGTACCGTCGATTATCACGCCGTTTTTAATTAATAAATTTCCCATGCATATTCCTGCGGTTTATGATCAAAGTGAGTATTGATTCTCTAACATGCATATTTTTATTCAGTCAATAATATTGAATTTTATGGAACAAAGGGACGTTCGTGAAATATTGACATTTGAATAAAAGAATCCCTGCCAGATTAAGCCGGAAAACAACCCCTCTTCGCTCTATCGAGCTTCGCCGCGGCACGCAACGTCATGGCTCCAGGAGGACCAGTCTTCGCTCTGACGAGCTACGCCTCGGCAGGCGATTCAGGCCGGAAAACGACAAGTCATTTTTAAAGGCATAAGGCACATCAGGTGGCAGGCGTTCGGAAAAGGGAATAGAAGCAAATGTGAATGTATATGCTGTATGAAAGCGCGTACGGCAATTGCATATAAACAAAAACGATTTCAGCGTCCCGCTGAAGTCGCTTTTGTTAGTTTTTAAATGGTGCCGAAGGCCGGACTTGAACCGGCACGGCTTTTGGCCACTACCCCCTCAAG
>CBDUUO010000588.1:0-2560 GCA_965370395.1 uncultured bacterium | reverse complement strand
AAACAACAAGATAGCGGTTGTCTTCTTTTATAATAATTTCAAACCGTTACACACCGCCATGTCGCTTGTTAGAAAATCTGGCAAACGGAACATATTTATGACAACCGGTATAAGCCTTGACACTGTCGTCTAACGCCATATATAAAAATCATAAATATTTTCAGGCACTAAGAGGTGAACCCGCATGCGGTTACAAGTATTTGTATAATTATCAGCCCGTTAAATGTCAGGGAGTTCAATGAGCACTCGTATTTTAAAAAACATTTTCAATTGGCAAAAGCTACAATCCAACGAACATACAATTATGGCCGTATTGGCGGTTATTGTGGGACTGGCGGGCGGATTGGGAGCTGTGGGATTTCGGTATTTGATCAACTTCTTTCAGACCTTGGCTTATGGCGGTGAGAACGATTTGCTGGAGTTGGTGGTAAATTTTCCATGGTATTATCGTGTGGCAATCCCGACAATCGGGGGCTTGATTGTGGGCCCGTTAGTTTATTTTTTTGCCAGAGAAGCCAAGGGGCATGGTGTGCCGGAAGTAATGGAAGCCGTGGCGCTCAAGGGCGGGGTGATCAGAAAGCGGGTGGTGGTGGTAAAATCGCTGGTTTCCGCCATCTGTATCAGCACCGGCGGCTCTGTCGGCCGGGAAGGCCCGATTGTTCAAATTGGCTCTGCCATCGGGTCGGTCCTGGGCCAATTTATGAAAGTTTCACCAGACCGTATGCGGGCGCTGGTTGGATGCGGTGCGGCCGCCGGAATTGCCGCCACATTTAATGCCCCCATAGCGGGATCCATGTTTGCCCTGGAAGTTGTTCTCGGTGATTTCGGCCTGGCGACATTTAGCCCGATTGTGATCAGCTCCGTTGTTGCCACCGCTGTTTCACGTGGGTTTCTGGGTGATACGCCCGCCTTTATCGTTCCGGCCTATGAGCTGGTCAGCGCCTGGGAATTTCCCATGTATCTGGTATTGGGCCTTTTTTGTGCCGCGGTGGGGGTGACATTCACCAAAACCCTGTATCGAATCGAAGATTTTTTTGATGAGATTAAATTTCCCGAATATCTCAAGGGAATAATCGGCGGGCTGGTTCTGGGGGCCGCTTCATTGGTTTTTCCGCAGGTTCTGGGTGTCGGATATGGGGCCATTGATATGGCGTTGATGCAGCAACTGGCCTGGTGGCTTTTGCTGGTTCTGGTGGGGGTTAAAATTTTGGCGACCTCTGTCACGATCGGCTCCGGCGGCTCCGGCGGAATTTTTGCCCCGTCACTTTTTTTGGGAGCCATGGCCGGGGGGTTCTTCGGAGTCGTGGTTCATCAACTGTTCCCCGACATCACCGCATCTCCCGGGGCTTATAGCATTGTCGGCATGGGAGCGGTGGTGGGCGCCACCACCCATGGTCCGCTGGCCGCCATTTTGATCTTGTTTGAGATGACCGGTGATTACAAAATCATTCTTCCGCTCATGCTCGCATGCATCATTGCAACAATCGCCAGCGGGCATCTGCTGAGGGATTCAATTTATACTCTAAAATTGGCCAGACGCGGCATCGATATCAAAGAAGGTAAAGAGGTCAATGTCTTAAAATCAATGTTTGTCAAAGAGGTGATGAATCCGAATGTTGAAACCATGCCAGAAGCATTACCGCTGGGGAAAATGGCCGAGAAGATATCCAAAAGCAAGTTCAACAGCTTTCCGGTGCTCAATGCCCAAAATGAGCTAGCCGGCATCCTATCGTTTAATGACTATAGCGAAGCGATTTTTGACGAAAACCTGAAAGACCTGGTTGTGGCCAAGGATCTGGCCACCACCGATCTGGTGACCATTTCGATGGAGGACAATCTGTGGACGGCGTTGGAAAAGATCAGCTCAAAAGATTTTGCGGTTTTGCCTGTTGTATCTGTGCATGAACCTTCCAAACTGGAGGGTGTGGTCAGCCGCCGGGACATCATCGGTGCGTACAATAAAGCGGTCCTTAAAAAGTCGCTTTTTAAATAATGCAAAGGGTGGTTTGGTAGAAAAGAATGCATATAATTTAGATAATCCTGGGGATAACCGGTCTGTTTGAAATTATTTTAGGTTCCCAGGTCAAGCGGTTTTCACAGAAAAATTGATATACCCTGAATTAGGGACAGGTGAAATGGAAACGGTCGAGATCGTTCATACGCCTTTATTTCGTGAGCGTTCCAGGAAAAAAGATGGCAAGGAGGCACCGCAGCTGGCCGAAGAGGAAGCCGAAGAACAATCTCCCGAAGAAGAAGAATACATCCTTTGCCGCCAATGCCGCCAGGCCATCACCCGACCGGCGGAGCGCATTACGATCCAGGGCGCGCACCATCACACCTTCGCCAATCCCCATGGGGTCGTTTTTGAGATTGGCTGCTTTAAATATGCACAGGGGTGCGGCTACGCAGGGCCACCTTCAACGGAGTTTACCTGGTTCAGCGGTTATGCCTGGAGGATTAGTTTTTGTAGCATGTGCCTGACCCATTTAGGCTGGGTCTTTATCGCCGGCAGCGGGGACAGCTTCCACGGTTTTATCCTGGACCGCTTGATTCAGCCGGA
>CBDUUO010000587.1:0-2563 GCA_965370395.1 uncultured bacterium | reverse complement strand
CTGACACCATAGAGTGATGAATGTTGCCCCCGTCATTAAAATTATGCGCCTGCATCCGGATACGGATTCAGATATCCCTCTGCCCCGTTACGTGACCGCTCAATCGGCGGGGATGGATTTATGTGCCGCCATAAAAAAAGACCTTGTTCTGAACAAAGGTGAACTCACGCTGATTCCCACCGGTTTTGCCATCGCTCTTCCGCAAGGGTTTGAGGCCCAGATCAGACCCCGCAGCGGATTGGCGATAAAACATGGCATTGGACTGATTAATTCCCCGGGAACCATTGATGCCGATTATCGCGGTGAAATAAAAATCGCGGTCATCAATCTGGGCGCAAAACCTTACACATTTCGACGCGCAGACCGGATTGCTCAGATGATCATCAAAAAGGTGTATTTTGCCAGACTGGATATCGTGGAGGAACTCGACGAAACCAAACGCAACATCGGTGGTTTCGGGCATACAGGTAAATGAGGTTAATAGTTATTAGTTATTGGTTATTAGAAAACTCGTGGTTCAATGAAATATCGCCTTTTAACAGGACTAATAACAAATAACTTATAACGAATAACGACTATGGTGAAACTTGAATTACAGAGACCGCGGCAATGCGCCGACTATAATCTGGCCGTCTGTGTATTGGCCAGCGGCAGCAAAGGTAACGCCATTTACATTTCAGACGGCTTTACCTCCATCCTGATTGATGCCGGCCTTTCCGCCACGGAGATTAAACGTCGACTAAAGTCTCGGGGGCTGAACCCCAAGGACCTGGATGCCATTCTGGTTACCCATGAACACAGCGACCATATTCAGGCTGTCGGCGTGCTTTCCCGCCAGTTAAAGCTGCCGATATATCTTAGCCGCAAAATTGAAAAAAAAGTATCTATCGGCAGCAGCGTTCATGAAATCCGGTCCTTCAACAGCGGCTCGACTTTTCAGATTAACAATTTGGCGGTGCACCCTTTTGCCGTCTCCCATGATGCCGCCGATCCGGTGGGCTTTACTATCGGACAAAACGGCAGCCGCATCGGTTTGGCAACCGACCTGGGTACCGTCACGCCCCATGTAAAAGAAAATCTAAAACACTGCCATTTACTCATCCTGGAAGCCAATCATGATCCGGATATGCTGATAAACGGGCCCTATCCCTGGCACCTGAAGCGGCGTATCCAGAGCCACAGCGGGCATCTCTCCAATGGACAGTCAAAACGTTTGCTGATGGAATTACAGCACAAGGGACTTGAACACGTCATCTTGGCGCATTTAAGCGAAACCAATAACGCCCCCAAAAAAGTGCTCGCTGAAATTTCCAAAGCGCTGACCCGTTGCAAACCGCGTTTGAGCGTCGCCAGCCAGCACCGCTGCGGAGAGGTCATTTATCTCAAGTAAAGTCCTCCCATTTTGTTCTCCAAAAAATCTCCACAGAACCGAATCCATAATATCTCAAGATTGCATATTTCATCTGGATATCCAAAATAAAAATAAGTCCACAAAATTTTGTATGTAGGCACGACATCGAACAAAACGAGCAACCGAAAAATTTTAACATTTGAATACTTAATCCACACTTTTTATGCGATGCTGTTGATCCTTTTGAAGACTTCGTGTTCTTCATGGATTGTTACTATTTTGTTAGAAGATGCACAAATTTTATTTTTAGGCGTTTATCAGTTGATTTATATGAGACATTTTGGATATAAATGTCGAAGCCGTCGTTTTTAAACTGTTTTTTTTACGAGAATCAACCCGCGCATTGCTCTTATCGCCCTTTGATCAGTAAAAAGCAGATTTTAATCGCCAATGGCCTCTATGCAGCAAAATATTATTTATCAGGGTAACTCCGTAATTTCCGTTGAAACACTTCCGGAGTATTCCCATCCGGTGGCCATCAAGAAACCTTTCAAACGCCACCCCTCCCGGCGAAGCCTTCGATCCCTGGAAAAAGAATACGAGATGATCCAGTCGCTCAACGCGGTCGCTGGTGTCCGCAAGGCCCTGGGGCAACAGTCGATAGAGGGGCAGCCGGCATTGATCCTGGAATATATCGATGGGGAGACCCTGCGGGATCATATCCGGCGGAAAACACTCAACCTGCATGAAAAATTAGAAATCGCCATCGATCTGACCCGCATCCTGGCAGAAATCCATCAACAGGATGTCATCCATCTGGACCTCAACAGCAACAATATCCTCATCGGCAATAAGAATCTGGCGGTCTATATTATCGATCTGGGTGCTGCTGGCCGCATCACCGGTAATACCCATCAAAAAATCCGACCCGACCAGCTGCTGGGCACCCTGCCGTACATCTCACCGGAACAGACCGGCAGAATCAACCGCGCTGTGGATGAGCGCTCGGATCTGTATTCACTGGGGGTGGTTTTCTATGAACTCATGACCGGGCAGCTGCCGTTTGATTCAAAAAATGCGATGGAGCTTATCCATCAGCATATTGCCCGGGTACCTGTCTCGCCGACTGAGGTGTCCTCAGAGATCCCTGAAGTGATCAGTTCCATCGTCTTAAAGCTTCTTACAAAAAATGCAGAAGACCGTTATAAATCG
>CBDUUO010000586.1:0-2564 GCA_965370395.1 uncultured bacterium | reverse complement strand
CCAACGCAATTTGTTTCATGACGTTCAATTTATTTTAAATGATACCTTTTTCATTCTCACTACGATATCTAATGATATAAATGTTTGCGCATATTTAGAATATACCACTTACCATGAAGCTCACGAAGGACACAAAGAGAAAATCAGGCGTTCGTGATTGACACGCCCGTTTCGTATAGTGTCCCCGGTCAAGATATGCGGTGCCCGTATTCTTTTTCAACCAGGGTAATCACCTCATCGATGCTCATACCCTGCTGAAGCTTTCTACGAATAAAGTCTTTTTCTTCTTTTGCGCCCCTGGACATGTCACAGGTGCAGTCAATCAGGAAAAGTTCTCCACATTGGCCGCAGGCGCATCGAAAATTGGCAGCCACCAGCCGGACCTGGCCCCCGAGGTCGGAGTTTGCTCCTGTTGCCGGCTGATAATTCGGGGCACTCGTACTGATGCGGGAAGCCGGCGAAAAAACCGCTTTAATCATAACGCCCCCTGCGAAAAAGATGGCGATGAATGCCACAATCATCCAGTAGGAAGGTTGCCAACCACCGGGCCTGGCTTTTGGTTGAGCCGCGGGTCTCTTCCTCTTTTTCCTCTTTGCCATTTTAAAAACTCCTTTTTAGTTATCCTCCACCAGCCTGCCATCAGACACCTGCATGATTCTGCGGGCATAGCGCGCACATTCCGGACTGTGTGTCACCATAATGATGGTCATGCCCTCAGTATTCAGGCTTTGCAGCAATTCCATGATTTCAGCAGTCGTTTTGGTATCCAGGTTGCCGGTGGGCTCATCTGCCAGCAAAACCGGGGGTTCGTTGACAATGGCCCGGGCGATTGCCACGCGCTCTTTTTCCCCACCGGAGATCTGATTGGGGAGGCGATCCGCTTTATCAAGCAGCCTCACCTGGGATAGCGCATCTTCAACCATTGTGCGTTTTTGACTTTTGCCTTTCTTTACGATGGTCAACGGCAACATGACATTTTCGAAAACCGTAAGATAGGGCACCAGGTGAAAACTCTGAAATATAAAACCCAGAAATTCCCTGCGAAAATCCGCCTGTTGCTCCTGGCCCAGGCTGTAAATATCGATATCATCAACCGCAAACCGGCCGGATGTCGGGGCATTCATTGCCCCCATTATGGAAAGCAAGGTGGATTTACCGGAGCCGGATTCTCCCATGACACCGATAAATTCACCCGACTCGATCTGAAAGCTGATATCGGAGACAGCCGTGACAATTGCTTCACCCTTGCCGTATGTCTTAAGAAGATTTTCTGCTGTAATGTAACTCATTGATCACCTCAAACTTCAATTTCGAAGCACGAATTAAGTTTAGATTACCGATAATAACGCCTATAAGGCCCTCAGCGCTTCAGTGGGATCAAGCCGGGAGGCAATGATGGCCGGATAGGCACTTGAAACCAGGCCAATTAACAGCGCCAGTATAAAGGCCCCGGTTGCTAACTCAAGGTTAAAAGGCACAAATCCGGAGTGGCCTTCAATAAAAAAGAGCACTGCCGCCTTGGTAACACCCCAGCCCAGCAAATATCCGAGGATGCCGGCCAGCCCGGAAACAATGGCGGCTTCCACGAATACGATTTCCATGATATGGCGTCTGCGGAACCCGATGGCACGAAAAATACCGATTTCATCGGTACGCTCTCTGACGCTGCCCATCATGGTCACCAGAACAACAAGGCTGCCGATCAGCAGAATCACGCCGGAAATTCCATATGAAAACTTTTTAAATTGTCCCAGGATCTCCATACGGCCTTTTACCACCTGCTGAATGGCCATCACCTTGGCTCCCGGAAGCACATCGGAGATCTGCTTCACCATGGCATCAATCGGGCAGTCCTGGCAGAGCGCGACCACTTCGGCCATTGAAACCCGTCCGTCTTTATCAAACAATGACTGAGCGGTGCTCAGCCGTGTGAATACCAGTTGATCGTCCTGGGACCCGGTGGGCAGTAAAATGCCCGATACGGCAAAGTCCCGACCTTTAATCTGAAAGCGGTCTCCCGTGCCCAGATTCAGGATACGGGCTGTCTCGGCACCCAAAATGACACCGTTTTCATCAGGCTCCTTACCCTGCAACTGCCACCAGGGTTTCAAAATCCCGGATACTTTGAAATCGACACCTGCCACCAGAACTTTATGCGAATCCACATTGGCGACTCCCAGCACTAACGGGCCCAGGGCTGCGATATTACGGGCATTCTTAATGGAATTCACCCGTGCGAGCTCTTCCTGGCGGATTTCTTGCATCTCAAAAGACACACCACCCAGTGAAAGCCCGCCGTAGGTGAGTGTCAGATTCTCGGTTTTGGGAACGATCAAAATGTTGGCACCGTATTTTTCAAGTTTATGATTGATATCGCTGGTTGTGGCCTCAACAAAGCTGATAATTCCAACAACCGTAGAGACACCGATCACCAGCCCCGCCAGAACAAAAAATGCTTTGCCTTTCCGCCGGAGCAGGTTTTTTACTGATATGTGTTTAAGTGTCATCGTTAAACCTTCCCTGCAAAATTAAAATACTGCCGGCCGTCCAGAATATCTTTAACT
>CBDUUO010000585.1:0-2564 GCA_965370395.1 uncultured bacterium | reverse complement strand
TAAGCTCGAGGAACGATAAAAAATGCACACAGCTAAAACCGACTCGGTAACAGGTCGACACGCGGTTTTGTATTTAGCCTTTCAACTTCTTAATCTCTTCGGTAATTGCCGGAACAACTTCAAATAGATCGCCGGCGATACCAAAATCAGTCTTTGAAAAAATCGGTGCTTCCTCATCTTTGTTAATCGCGATAATATATTTGGAAGTCGACATACCGGCAAGATGTTGAATGGCGCCGGAGATGCCACAGGCAACATACAGCGTGGGGGATACCGTTTTACCGGTCTGGCCGACCTGATCACTATGCGGCCGCCAGCCTTCGTCCACAGCCGACCTCGAAGCACCGACGGCTGCACCCAGTTCACCGGCCAGCGCTTCGATCGCCGCGTAATCACCGCCGGTACCGCGACCGCCGGAGACGATAATGTCAGCTTCCGTCAATTCGACCTTATCCACGGTGTCCATGGTCTTTTCAACAATTGTTGTTTTTACCTCTCCAACCTGAACCGCCGGCTTATCAATTGAACTGTCTTTGGAAGCTTCGGTAATGTCCATTACATTGGGTCGAATGGCAACGATTTGAGGCGCCCCTTCAATTTCGACATCTGCAATAATTTTACCGCCAAACATCGGTCGGGTATAGGTTAAACTGCCGTTGTCCAATTTTATCGCGATGCAATCCATGGCCACGCCGGCATCCAGCCTGGCTGACAAACGCCCGGCAAGATCTTTGCCCTGAGCGGATGCGCCGATAATAATAACTGCCGGATCAGCGGATCGAATTAAGTCAGACAGAATATTGGTGTAGGCATCGGTTGTATAGTCCGCCAGTGCCGGATCGTCGACAGCCCATATTTTATCCGGACCGTATTTTTTGAGTTCTTCCGCAAGGCCTTCGACACCGGTGCCCAGCACCACAGCCGTCAGATCGGTTCCTAAACCGTCGGCCACACGCCGGCCTTCGCTCACGGCTTCAAGGCTCACTTTTCGAAGTTCCCCATCTCTTTGTTCTGTTATTGCAAATACACCCTGTGCCATTTTAATTCTCCCCTAAATAATTTTTGTCTCTTTATGTAAAATTTTTACCAGTGCTGCTGCTTTATCTGCAGCTGCTTCGCCTTCAATCATTTTAACCGCCTGCCGTTCAGGTGGTAAATTAAGCGCTTTTATCTTTACTTTGCGGTTGGCTGCGCCCACCATTGCGGCATCGACACCAAGATCGGCAACGGATTTAACATCCACGGATTTTTTCTTGGCTTTCATGATGCCGGGCAGAGAAGCGTAACGCGGCTCATTGAGCCCGCGCTGGGTGGTAAACAGTGCCGGCAGCGATGCTTCCACGACAACCGTGCCGCCTTCAATCGTCCGATGGCAGGTGATCTTTCCTTCAGTGACTTCGGCTTTATTGACCATTGAAACCTGGGGAATGCCCATCAATTCCGCGACGGCTGAGGCCACCTGATAATTATCTTCATCCACAGCCCGATGCCCGGCGATGATCAAATCATAAGGAATGTCCTTTAAGGCGGCTGCCAGCAATTTTGCGGTGGCCAGGGAATCACTGCCTTCGGCTGCCGGGTCATTGATATGCACACCCTGGTCAGCGCCCATGGCCAGTGCGGTCCGGATCGTTTCGATCGTTTTATCCGGTCCCAGGGACAGGATGGTAACCGTACCCCCATGGGCTTCTTTGATTTGTAGAGCCTCTTCCACTGCCAGTTCATCATAAGGGTTCATGATCCATTTGAGATCCTGCTTTTTAATGGAAACCCCATCATCGGCAATCTGAATCAGCGATTCGGTATCCGGCACCTGTTTCACCAAAACTACAATGTCCATAATCAACTCCTTTCTTATTTTTTTAAGAATCAAATTGGAAGCAATTCATGACTGTTTTATTAACAGCAGTAATTCATACCCTATCATCGGAATTCGATAGATAGGTTTCAGGTGTCAGGAATAACCAGGTTTCAGAGGAGAACCTGTCACGCTGAACCCATTAAAACCTTGCCAGATTAAGCCGGAAAACGACCCGTCTACGCTCTGGCAAGCTTCGCCGCGGCACGCAACTCAGAGCCCCTGAAGGACCAGTCTTCGCTCTGACGCGCTACGCCTCGGCAGGCGACTCAGGCCGGAAAACGACAAGTCTAAAATATAGGCTCAAAATAATCCACAGATTACGCAGATTAACGCCGATTAATTAACGCTCCAATCAATTTTAGTTAAATGGTCAAATAGTTGATTCGTTAAATTGTTAGCGTTTGTAACGTTTGGTTCGTTCCAGGGGAATCCGCCTCATCAGCTTAACAGCTTATCAGCTTACTAGCTCAGCAGCTTGATTTACTTTACCATCTGCGGACCATAAACCAGAACCCAGCATCGAGGTGCGTGTAGCCAGTGACCAGCGGGCAGCAGGCAGAAACCTGAAACCAAACCCGGACGAGCCGGGATTGAAAATTGAATATTGCAAATTGAATATTTGTGGATGTCGCTTCGCTCCGTCCTTTATAAAATGGAAAGAATTCCTCTCCGAGCCGTAGGATCTACGAGCCGGAGGCTTAAA
>CBDUUO010000584.1:0-2569 GCA_965370395.1 uncultured bacterium | reverse complement strand
ACCTTGTCATTGTTGGGGAACTGCACCGTGGAGCCCACCAAAATCGGCAATACATGGGGGATAAATTCCAGGTTGCGCTGGTCCATAACAAGTTTGGTCGTTGACATTTCTCCTGAGGCAGCGGGTGCCTTGGATAGATATACCAGTATATTAGCCGGTGAACGCAATCCTTTCACCTTTACCGCTCCTTTGATATTTCCGGCAAATGCATGCCCCGGCAAATACAAAAAAATCAAAAAAACAATTGAAAATTTCAACATAAAAAACTTTCGCAATTTATTTTCCTCCTGAAACTACCAGACACTGCTGGTAATTAAGATATCTTCGACATCCCAGTTTTTTATCTTTGCTAACGACCTGATGGCCGGACGATAGATGAGACTGGCTTCGGCCGTGGGCTCGTCTTGAGGGTCTTCGATAAGAAATTCGAATTTAAACGTTACTGTCTTTTTAGGTCGAATGCGCGTATCCGAGACAATCCGGGTAGCTTTCCAGAAGGGTACATTCAGATTGCCCTCATCATCACCCAGTACCCGCGCAAAGGCTGCTCCCGCAAGCCCGGCATAATTGCCCGTTTTAACATTCCCCTTTCCGGTCCAATCCGGAAGTGTGCTGCCCGCCATCATTTTAAGGGGTTTTCCGTTGGAGTCGGTGGCTTTAAGCAATAACATCACGCTGCGCATGGTCTCTCCGGTGGGTACCCAGTGACCGCCGTTTGTATTGGTGATGTAAGCATTAATTGTCAGTTTGTTCTCTGAAATCTCTCCTTCTAATTCCAAAGACAGGGCGGTCTTTAACTGAACCTCTGTGCCCCCGTCAAAATGATGGGGGCGAATATTTTTCGGCGACCTGAAGGTGCCCCACATATTTCGGGCGTTTTGGTCGACGACATAATTATCATAAGGCAGCATCTCTTTGCGCCAGCTCATATGGCAGTCCTGGCATTTCTTCCCTTTGTTGGAATCACCGGAAGGAAGTTGATCCTGCCACTGCTTCCACTCCTGATAGGTCGTCTGGATGGGTATAAACGTTTTGTCTTTCAGACCCAATGCTTTCCATTCTGCAGATGAATAAATTTTACTGCTGTCCCAGACTTTTCCGCTCTCCAGCTTCTTGGACTGGCTGTGGCAAAGGGAACAAAACTTCCCCTGATCGAAGACCGGGTTATACGATGCCGCCATTGGAGGTGCAATCACATCATCATAAGGACCAAAGACAAGAATGGAGTTGCCCTGGACAGGCGTTTGCCTTTCATGAACGGCTGTCGTTTGGCTGGGTTTGGTCTTGTCCTTAATGACTTTTCTTACCTTGTGACAATAGTCACAGCTAATCCCGTCCCATTCTGTCCAGGGAGAGCGCAGCACGTTTTTTAAATCCTGAGACGCCGGGATAGAGCCGGCAGCCGATGGTGCGTGGCAGGTCGTACAGTTGCCGTCGCTTTGGGGGTTGTCCAGCTTGTACCCGGGTGCGACACCCGGTCGATTAAAGGCGTCTGATCCGTAATACATGTTCAGCACTTTGGGATTAGAGGTGGTGTGGGCCATTTTGGATTGGTCATAGTAGCGGGTCAGTTTTACATGACACCGCGAACAGGTAACCGGAGAAATAAAACGATAATCCGAGCGATCATCGAGATAGACCGGGTTTAAGAAGATATCCCGCATGCGGCCTGAGAAATTGGCAATCTGCCCGTTGTTGAACCAGCCTTCCTTGCCGGCGGTTACGATCACGCGTCCGCCCGGTGAATGCGCGGTTTGGAGCTCATAGCGCCCCTGCCGGTCGGTAAGCGTAAAGCTTTCCTCACCGATTATTCTTACTCTGGCATTTTCCACCGGGCCATAGGTTGAGGTAACCCGGCCCCGAATAATGCCGGCAGGTCGATTTTCACCCGCCGCGTTAGCGGCTGCGGTCAGGGTGTAATATCCGGCTGCCAGGATGGCCAACATCAAAGCTAAACCCCAAAACACGCCATTTTTTGTGATCTTTTGCATACCCTTTCCGATCATCAATATAATAAGAAACGGGGCTAAGAAATCATGATAAAATCCTAATCTTGATTAACCCCGTTTATTGCAGAAATGTCGGTATAAATCGAATCATTTTTAAAAAGAGACGCTCAAGCGCTGACCACCAATGTCCCCTGCATGTTCTGATGGATATCGCCGCAAATTGCATTGCAGGAAAAAGTAAAGGTCCCGATCTGGTCGGCCTTGAACGACACGTAAATGACCTTTCCCGGCTGGATGCCGTCCGTCAGATAAATTCCAAAGTCTTTTAAACTGAAGCCGTGAACCACATCACTGCTTGTCAGTTTTAAAACCACAAAATCGCCTTTTTTAACCTTAATTACCGGTCTTTCAACAGGCTGCCCCTGTTTTTGCCAGAAAGTGATGGCGTCGTAAGCCGGAACTTCGCCCATTAGCCAGCCCCTTTCCGCGTGCCCGGTAAGCGTAAATACCCTGGCTTTCGAAGGTATTTTTTGGGATGACACATGCCGATCGTAATAGACGATGCCAAAAGGCAACCCGACTAAAATCATGACGATCAAAACAAGAAAAAAAAGGTCCAG
>CBDUUO010000583.1:0-2569 GCA_965370395.1 uncultured bacterium | reverse complement strand
CTTGATGAATTCGACGTTTTACGAATTCATCAATTTTGGCCAACGAATTAAGCTATTGAGTAATAATTTTTTCTTTAATGGCTTTAACAAGGCCATCGATGGGAATTGAAACCTGGTCTTTGGTTTCCATATTTCGCAGGATGGCCTCACCTTTTTCAAGTTCGTCGTCACCCACAATCAGAACATGACCGGCCTCAAGCCGGTCGGCCCGCTTCATCTGGCTTTTTAGGCTCTTTCCCCCAAAATCCAATTCGGCCCGCATGCCTTGATCTCCGAAAGAGCAGACCCACTCAAAAGCGAGTAAACGGCTTTTATCCCCCAAAGCCGCCACAAAAATATCAGGCTTCCTGTAAAATGAGTCGGCGGCAAGACCGGTCAATTCAGTGAGTCTGTCAAAACCAATCGCAAAGCCGGTTGCCGCAATGTCCGGTCCGCCCAGCTCACTGACCAGTCCATCGTACCGGCCCCCGCCGGCAACCGCATTTTGGGCCCCTAAGGATTCGGTTTGAATCTCAAAGGTTGTGCGCGCATAATAATCCAATCCGCGAACTAAATTTTTATCGACGACAAAAGGCACGGCCAGCTTTTCCAGCATCGATTTGACTTCATCAAAATCCGCTTGGCATTCAGAACAGAGGTGATCCAGAATTGACGGCGCATCAGCCATCGCCTCCCGGCAGGAAGGCACCTTGCAATCCAGCACCCTTAACGGATTACGATCCTTGCGCCGAATGCAATCGGCGCACAGCTTATCACTGACGGATGCCAAAAATTCAGACAGGGCTCCTTTGAATATCGGCCGGCATTTCGGGCAACCCAAACAGTTGATGTGCGCTTTAACATCAGCGACTTTCAGCCGCGAGAACAGGGTCACCAGCAAAAAAATAAGCTGGACGTCAGCCAGCCCGGACTGGACACCAAAGATCTCGGCATTAATCTGATAAAACTGCCGGTATCTTCCCTTCTGGGGGCGCTCCCGGCGAAACATGGGGCCGATGGTGTAAAATTTTTGGACCGGATCCGTGGCATACAGTCGATGCTGAATGTAGGCCCGCACAATCGAAGCCGTGGCTTCAGGACGCAAGGTAATCAGGCCGCCTTTGCGATCCGGAAAAGTGTACATCTCCTTTTCGACAATGTCGGTATCCTCACCGATGCTGCGGGCAAAGAGTTCGGTGCGCTCCATGATGGGGATACGGATCTCGTTAAAACCGAAATCCTCCAGAAGCTGCCGGGCAACCGATTCGACTGCCTGCCAGAGCTCGACTTCGCCGGGAAGAATGTCCTTAAAACCTCTGATTAACTGGATCATTGAATTCAATGCCCTTCACGACCATTGATTTGCCGAAAAATTATGAAGCCTTCAACATGCTCTGAAGCCGGTTTTCAAGTAAACTTGGTTTTTTATCTTAATATTCAGGTTTTAGTCAACCTTAATATTTCTTTTTAATACTTGACACGCTTGAGCCTATTGCTAAATTGGACTATTTTTGATCAATATGGTATCCATTCGACCGGAGGCGGATGAATCCTGGCGCACTCATGCAAGGAGCAGAGAGGGTATTTTAATGGCGGCAATCGGAAAGTACAACGCTTTAACAGATGTGGACGGTATTCTGGTGGGTCATTACACCGATACAGCTGCCGCCAGCGGTGTAACCGTGGCTGTTTGTCCGGAAGGCGCTGTTGCCGGCGTTGATGTGCGCGGATCGGGTCCCTGCACCCGCGAAACCGACTTGCTGGCACCGGCAAACCTGGTGGAACATGCGCAGGCGGTGGTGCTTTCCGGCGGCTCGGTGTTCGGTCTGGCCGCCGCAGACGGTGTGGTGCGCTGGCTGGCCGCAAAGGGCTTCGGCTTTCCGCTGGACAAAGGATTTGTGGCCCCGATCGTACCGGCTGCCGCTTTATACGACCTGGATCGCGGATCTGAATTTGTCCCGCCCATCAGCGCAGAATGGGGCGAAAAAGCCTGCCGGGCAGCCGATAGAGGTCCGGTGGCCACCGGTTGTGTGGGTGCCGGAACCAGCGCATGGGCCGGCAGCATCAATGGGGGGCTGGGAACCGCCAGCCGGATTCTAGATTCGGGCATCACCACCGCGGCTCTGGTGGCGGTCAATTCGGATGGCGAGGTGATTAATCCTGCCACGGGACGCCCCTGGGAAATCGGCCTGGAGATTGAAAGCGAGTTCGGCCGGCAGGGAAAACGCGCTGTCATACTCCCGCCACAGTCCGAAAGTACGCCGGCCAGAAACACCACCATCGGAGTCATCGCGACCGACGCCATCCTCACCAGGGCGCAGGCTCACAAAGTCGCCCAGATGGCTCATGACGGGATGGCGCGAGCCATTCGGCCGTCTCATACCCTATTCGAAGGTGACACGATCTTCTGCATGGCCACCGGCAAACGAAAATTACCGGAGGTCTCCGGATATTACGGCCCGGTTCACGCCCGGGCAGTCAGTGACATCGGTCACGCGGCAGCAGACTGCATGTCAAGAGCAATCATAAGAGCAATCCTGACAGCCAAAAGCATGGCCGGCATGACCGCATTTTGTGATCTTGAGAATCG
>CBDUUO010000582.1:0-2591 GCA_965370395.1 uncultured bacterium | reverse complement strand
GTGGTTGTATTTCTGTTCTGCTCCCCCGAGGTTTTTTTCTAATCATCAAACTCACCGATGAGCTTTACTTCTCTTTCAAGCTTTACGCCAAACCGGTCCCATACCCTGTCTTCGATTCTGCGAATCAGGCTGAAGACATCGGCGGCTTTCGCATTGTCGGTGTTAAGGATAAATCCGGCATGTTTGGAACTGACCATGGCACCACCGACGTATTCACCCTTCAAGCCGGCTTCTTCGATCAATGCGCCCGCATAATAACCCGGAGGGCGTTTGAAAACACTGCCGCATGAAGGGTAATTCAATGGTTGTTTTTTTGCGCGCAGCGCAAGGATATCATCCATGCGCTTCTTTAACGTGCCGGCAGCTGTTTTTTTAAAGCGAAATTGGCCGGAGGTAATCACCACCCGCTCCAACTCCGGAACCCGGCGATAGCAGAAATTAATTTCCTGGCGCCCGGCCTCAAAAGGCGTACTGTCCAGTTGGAAACCTCTCACTTTAACGGTTGTCTGCTCGATTTCCTGTCCGAAAGCCCCGGCATTCATGCGCAGCGCTCCCCCGACACTGCCGGGGATTCCAGCCATCAGTTCCATACCTCCGAGCCCCTGATCAACCGCATCCCGGATCAGGTCCAGCAAACAGGTGCCGGCCATAACGGTGGCAGTTGTGCCATCAAAATGCCACCCGCTGATATTGGTGCCCAGATAAAGTATCACCCCCGGCCAGCCTTTATCTGAAACCAGCAAATTCGAGCCGAGACCGAGGATAAACAGCGGGATGCCGGCCTCACGCACTATCGCGAGCACCTCCCCGATGACGTCCTCGCTTGCGGGAGCAGCCCAGACCGCTGCCGGACCACCGATTTTGTAGGAGGTATAGGGTGCGATTATTTCATCGGTTTTTACTTCAACCCCTGCCACCCCGGCCAGTTGTTCGGCTATACGTGCCGCATCAAAATTTATGCGCTCTTCCACGTCATTCTCCTTCTACCCATGAGGGCACCAGATCAATTTGCTTTTAAATCACAAAATCTTTTAGAAAGCAATTTCAGCAGCCAACCTTGAGCACATGAAGCTGCAGATCACAGAATACGAAGAATTGATATGATAAAACCAGTTCGTTGTGGTATCCGAACGATGAAGGGCTGATGAGCATCCAGGGCGTGTATTTTAAAAGACAGCTACCCAGGCTGGCCTTTGAGGATACCCAATGGAAAGAGTGGGTGAAGAAGCATCCGCATTCCAGGATTATGAAATAGGAAGGCTTAAGGACCAATAACTCAGTCTACAGCACGGAGTCCTCCTGTTGTTCCCCTCCGAAAAAAAACTCAAGTTTTTCCCGTGGTTGCCGATAAATTCTCTGGTGTGGGGGGAGACTCAAAAAAAAGGAGGTCAACTATGGAGACTCAGGATTTTTTACGAGTCATCAACGAACTGGATTTCATACTGGATGACATTGATGAAATTAGCGGACAGCTGGATCTGACCAAGACCGAAAACAGCAAGATGTATCAAGCGATCAGTGGTATCGAAAAATCAAAAAAAATTCTCGTCGATCTATTCCCAAACCTAAAATCTCTTGATTATGATGTGCGTGAAGACCTAGCAGCCGAATTCATGGAAAGTTAGAACTGGCTGAAATATATCCGAAGGAGGACGGGGGGAACAGGCTGAAAGCCTGCTGGTAAGGATAATGAAAACACGAGTCATGAGTTTAAACATCCCGGGGTATAATCTTTTTTCTACCTCTTTAAACAAATTTATTAAAGATGACTGTGTGACGCTGTCTTTATCGGTGTCTTTTGTTTTTTTACTTTCGATCATTCCGTTTACCACCTTGAGTATCCTGATTTTGGATCTGGTTAAAGGTTTCTTTATTTCCAATGCCGCCTGGGCCGGCAATATTTCGGAGGTACTCGCAGAAGAAATAAACCATGTCATTCCCTTCGTAACGAAAAAATGGATTAAGGCCCATGTCATTAACCCGGATGCATACGGATCCTTTAAGACCATCAATTTTTTGATGCTACCGATTATCAGCGGCCTTTTTTTCAAATCGCTGGAAACATCATACCGCAAAATATTCCAGCTTCCACCGCGGCATTTGCTTTTTGGGCAGGCGTTTTATGTCATTGTCACCGTTTTTGCCGGGTTACTTTTTTTTATGTCCAACTTCATCTTGATTATCCTTTCAACGGTCATATCCCATATCTTAAATGCCGCAAACAATACGCCCTATGTTAATCAGGTTTCCAAATTGGCCATGACCGCTTTTACTTCCCACAGGATTAACCTGTTATCTGCAGTGGTATTGATTGTTTTTTATATGGTCACCATCAAACTGTTTCTGAATGTAAAAATACAGCTGCGGCACCGACTGGCTTCTGCAGTTGTCTTCTGCCTGCTGTGGATCGTGGCCCGTAAACTCTTCAGTGTGTATATCAGTCATATCACCGAGGTCAGTGTTTTATATGGCTCCCTTAGCTCCGTCATCGTCATCTTAATGTGGATTTTTTACTCATCCCTGGCACTGCTATTTTCCGTAGAAGTTCTTCACGCCTTGCATTCCGGTCATTATCACTACCGGCAATGGTA
>CBDUUO010000581.1:0-2595 GCA_965370395.1 uncultured bacterium | reverse complement strand
CCCCTGGCCAGGTCTTTTATGCGCAACGCCATTATGGCTCTGACGGTTTCCTCATCAAATGGCTTGCCGACACCGGCGGCATGGCTCATCAGAATATTTTTTTGAAGCTGCCGGGTATCGGCTTTCGATATGGCGACATCGCTGAGCGCACCAAATCCGGTGGTGATTCCGTAAATTCGTCTCTCATCCTGCACCCAGCCTTCGATAAGATGACGGCTTTTTTGGATCTGCTTTTCGGCGTCGGTGGTTAATTGAACCTGAGCGCCATTGCGGGAAATTGCAATAAGGTTTTCCAGGGTCATACCTTCCATACCGAGAAATATGGTCTTCATGGTATTGGTCTCATTTTTTTACCTTTGAACATTAGAATTATTGAATTCGCTTCTTAGAAGTTTGAACAATAACTTAACAAATATTACCTTGAAACGATTGTCAATACAAGTTATCTTGCCGGTCATTGATAACGGCTTGCATCCTTTCTCTCTTTTATTCCCGGCAAATTGAGATGATTATGATTTACGATTTTAAATAAAAAGGAACGATCGCCATGGTAGACAATCAACATATTTCAAAGGCCATGACCATCAAACTGGAAGATATTTTCGAGGACCTGCCGCCGATGCCGCAATTTGCCGCCGGCATCCGCCGGGCGCCCAGCCGACATTTTACGCTGAGCTTAAAAGACACCCAACTTGCCCTGAAAAACGCCCTGCGCTATGTTCCTGAAGTCTGGCATCAACAACTGGCACCTGAATTTTTGGAAGAACTGCTCACCCGTGGACGGATATACGGTTACCGGTTCCGGCCTGAGGGACATATCAAAGGCAAACCGATCGATGAATACCGCGGCAACTGTATTGAAGGCCGGGCGTTTCAGGTCATGATCGACAACAACCTGGACTTTGATGTCGCGCTGTACCCTTACGAGCTGGTCACTTACGGGGAAACCGGTCAGGTCTGTCAAAACTGGATGCAATATCGCCTGATTAAAAAATACCTGGAAGAGCTGACCCGGGAGCAAACCCTGGTTATGGCGTCCGGTCACCCGCTGGGCCTGTTTGCATCATCGCCGCAGGCACCCCGGGTGATCATCACCAACGGCCTGATGGTGGGTTGTTTTGACGATCCGCAAAACTGGAACCGGGCCGCGGCTTTAGGAGTTTCCAACTACGGTCAGATGACGGCCGGAGGCTGGATGTATATCGGACCCCAGGGGATTGTGCACGGAACTTACAGCACCATCTTGAATGCCGGCCGGGACAAACTCGGCATTCCGGCCGATCAGGATTTGACCGGGCGTTTATTTGTCACTTCCGGTCTCGGGGGCATGAGCGGTGCCCAGGGCAAGGCCATCGAAATTGCCAACGGGGTGGGCATTATAGCTGAAGTCGACTATTCCCGGATTCAAACCCGCCTGGAGCAGGGGTGGGTTGGACAGGCAATTGATGATCCGGCCGAAGCTTTCAAAGTCGCCGCACAATATCAGCAGCAAAAAAAGAGTATTACGATCGCCTTTTACGGCAATGTGGTGGATCTGCTGGAATATGCAGTGAACAACAATGTAAAGATCGATCTGTTATCGGATCAAACGTCCTGTCATGCGGTTTATGAGGGCGGTTATTGCCCCCAGGGGATTTCATTTAAAGAAAGGACCGAATTGCTGCAATCCGGCCATGCCGGTTTTAAAGAAATGGTCGATGCCACCCTGCGGCGTCATTACGAGCTCATCAAAACCCTGGCGGACCGCGGCACCTATTTTTTTGATTACGGCAACAGTTTCTTAAAAGCGGTCTTTGATGCCGGCGTCAGCGAAATCTGCAAAAACGGCAAAGATCCCCTTGATGGTTTTATCTTCCAATCCTATGTTGAAGACATTATGGGTCCGATTCTGTTCGATTACGGTTACGGCCCTTTCCGCTGGGTATGTCTAAGCGGCAAAGAAGAAGATTTGAAAAAAACCGATCGAGCGGCCATGGAATGCATTGATCCGGAAAGGCGATTTCAGGATAGAGATAATTATGTATGGATACGGAACGCTGCCCAAAATAAACTGGTGGTGGGAACCCAGGCCCGGATTTTATATCAGGACGCCATGGGGCGCATGAACATCGCTTTGAAATTTAACGAGATGGTGCGCAACAAAAAAATCGGTCCGGTAATGCTGGGCCGGGACCATCATGATACCGGAGGCACGGATTCGCCTTTCAGAGAAACCGCCAACATCAAAGACGGCAGCAATATCACCGCCGATATGGCGATCCATTGTTATGCCGGCAATGCCGCCCGGGGCATGAGTCTGGTGGCCCTGCACAACGGCGGCGGGGTGGGTATCGGCAATGCCATCAACGGTGGTTTCGGGCTGGTTCTGGACGGCAGCCAACGGGTCGACACCGTCATCCGGTGCGCCATCCCCTGGGATGTGATGGGAGGGGTGGCCCGGCGCGCTTGGGCCCGCAATGAAAATTCAATCGATACCAGCATTCAGTATAACCAGATGCGTAAAGGATCAGACCACATCACCATACCCTATATCGCCGATGATAAAATGGTTGAGGAATTGGTATCGAAGGCATTTGATAAAATTGAAAAATAAAA
>CBDUUO010000580.1:0-2599 GCA_965370395.1 uncultured bacterium | reverse complement strand
AACGTTATTTTGACAAACGCTCTAAATTCAAGGCATTTATCCTGAAGATGTGATGAGGAATAAAACTGCAATTGTTGCCGATTCCGGCTTACAGTCGGCTATGGCTGAATCTTTTGGTCAAATCACAGAAGACCTTCCCTTTGTGACTCGGGTCTTTACTGATTTTCAATTAGCTGAGGAGTGGCTGAAAGAAACAGAAAGCTCAATTTGTACGTGAGAATTTACTTTAAGAACCGACAATAACCTTAAGAAATTAAAAGAAAGAACTGTCCTCCACCAACCAAAAGACTTGACATTCCATGTACGACAGAGTACTGAAAAGTACAAATTTGATGTCAACCGAAGATGTGATTGGCTCAAAAATTTGTAATAAAATAGCGAGGCCTCTTGATCATCTTGCAGGTGATGCTTATTATTATATTTAACAAATCGTCGCAAACCGAGGGGAGGCTACATTTAAGCGCCCGACGTCCTCTCGATAAGGGTAGCTCTGGCACACCTTTGAGCTGCCCTTTTGGTTTCTGAGAGCCTTCAGTTGACTTCTTTCCATATCCAATGATATTCACTTTACAGTAAAATGGGTTTGCTATGGACGTATTTATAAATGAAAAAAATCATGCTGTTCGTCGTTCGGTTCGTGCCTTCTGTGAACGAGAGCTGATGCCGATCGCCAAAGAGCTTGACCTTGAAGCCCGGTTTCCTTGGGAAGTGGTAGAAAAGATGGGTAAGTTAGGTTACTTCGGAATCCAAGTCCCCAGGGAATTCGGAGGTGCCGGGATGGATGCCATAAGCAATGCAATCGTAATTGAAGAAATTTCGCGAGCCTGTGCGGGTCTCGGACTTTGTTTAAGCGTTCATTATGGGGTTGGCGTCTATCCCATTATGGTTTTTGGTACTGACGAGCAAAAAGAAAAATGGATACCGCCACTTGCCAAAGGCGAAAAAATCGGGGCTTTCTGCCTGACAGAGCCCAATGCGGGTACGGATCCGGGTGGAATTGAAGCAACCGCTATTCGTGACGGTGATCACTACGTCGTTAATGCCAACAAGGTTTTTGTAACAAACGGTGGCGTTGCCGATGTATGCTTGATCTTTGCACGCACGAACTCCGAAGGCGGCCACAAAGGAATCAGTGTGCTGGTGGCTGAGCGGGGAACTCCCGGATTTTTGGTTGGTGATCTTGAGGACCTTTGCGGTATGCGTGCAAATCCGGTGAGTTCGATTCGACTTTATGATTGTCGTGTACCGGTGGATAATTTAATTGGAAAAGAAGGTATGGGCTTGCACATCGGCCTAAAGGCGCTAGACACCGGCAGAATGGGAATTGCCGCCCAGGCCCTCGGGATCGCCCAGGCCGCTTTTGACGAAGCGGTGCGGTATGCAAAAGAACGCCACCAGTTCGGCGTACCAATTGCAAAACATCAGGCGGTGCAAATGATGATCGCGGACATGGCCACACAGATTGACGCTGCACGTCTCATGGTATACCGGGCGGCGTTTATGAAAGATCAAGGTAAGCCTCTTTCCCAGGTCGCGGCCATGGCTAAACTCTTTGCTTCAGAAACTGCATGCAACGTGACTGACATGGCTGTTCAGATCCACGGCGGTTACGGTTACTCCAAGTCATACCCTGTGGAGAGGTATTACCGCGATGCCAGGGTCACCAGAATCTATGAGGGGACCTCCGAAATCCAGCGAGTCGTTATTTCCAGAAGTGTATTGGGCGGGTAGGAAATTAAATGACAGCGGCCTGCCGGATCTAGGCTTAACCCATCAGGTAATCGGCTTCTTGGGCCGGATAAAATGAGGCCAACGGATGAATTTAAACATTATCGTGTGTGTCAAATCAGTTGTGGTAAGTGCATCTGAAGGACGTGTGGTTCGATCAGCTGAGTCCTGCGAGTTAAATCCTTATGACAGACCTGCCCTGGAAGTTGCGCTGCATTTGCGGGAAACTTACGGGGGGGCAGTGACCACTGTTTCCATGGGCCCGGAATCATCTGATTTTGCTTTGATCGAAACAATGGCCTTAGGCGTTGATCGGAGCATATTGATTTGCGATTCTGCACTTGCCGGCTCAGACACTCTAGCAACCTCAACGGCTCTTGGCGCTGCAATCAAAAAACTGGCTCCCTTTGATTTAGTTCTTTTTGGCATCCGAACTGCAGACAGTGATACCGGGCAGGTTGGTCCTCAAACTGCGGTTTTGCTGAAGCTGCCGTTGGTAACTTGGGCCTATTCTATTGAGCCGGTGGACAATGAGTTTCTGGTCGAGCGCAGAGCCGATGGATTCAGGGAAAAGTTTGCACTCTCTTTTCCAGCAATGGTGACTGTTCATCCAGGCTCGGTCCAGCCCAGAGACGTTGGACTTTATGGAATTGAATCTGCCTTCGCAGAGCGTAAGGTGGAATATTGGAATTTGAAAGAACTGGGGTTGTCTCCTGAACAGGTCGGAGAGCCTGGTTCCCCGACACAGGTGATTTCTTTAAAACGAGTCAAAAAGGTTAGAAAATGTAAGTTTTTAACGGGTTCGGCTGAGGAGCAAGCAGAAGACCTTGCCAGGCTTTTTGTAGATACAGGTTTAGTCGGATGATTTTTA
>CBDUUO010000579.1:0-2609 GCA_965370395.1 uncultured bacterium | reverse complement strand
TGCTTTTTTAGCCTAAATTTAGGTCGATGGCAAATCATTTAAAACCACCCATCCATAAAGTCCGGGTTAGAGCGTTTGTCAAAATAACGTTCCGATAGCGGTTGTCATGTTTGTAATAATTTTAAGTTGATTTTTAGCGTGAGATGTAATAGAAAAGGCAATCGCACGATAATGATTGGAGGATTTAATGGAGCTTTCAATGGCAACTGAGAAAACTTCTGGCAAAAAAGATACCACTATAGAAGATCGCCGTTCAAAAGTAGATCGGCGCAGATTTTCTTATACCGAGTACATTCCCGAAAGGCGCTCAAACGGGGAACGGCGCAAGAATGAGGAAGCAAAAACTGAAAAAGACCAAAGCAAGGAGTGATCGGACTTCACATTTTTTTTATCCGCAAAAATAAAAAGGGAACCCGTTTAAACCGGGTTCCCTTTTTTCTGTGAACGTGTAAATGAAAATATTAACGCTTTCAGATCGGGTTGAGCCCGTGTTGCATGATCAATTTGATCGCCGGCAGTTTGAAGGCGTCGACCTGATTCTCGCCTGCGGTGATCTGCCACCGGAATACCTCTCTTTTGTTTCCGGCAAAGTTAACGTGCCGCTTTATTTTGTACGCGGCAACCATGACTTGCGTTATGGCGCCAGGCCCCCGCAGGGCTGTATCAATCTGGCCGATGAACTGGTTCAATTCAAGGAAAAAAATATTCTGGGGCTGGAAGGTTCCCGCTGGTACAACGGCGGGCCGCACCAGTACACCGAGGGGGAAATGCACTGGAAGATACAACGCCTGCGTCCCCGGATCTGGTGGAAAGGCGGTGTTGATATCGTCATTACGCATGCACCGCCACGGCACATCCACGATGCAGAAGACAGGTGTCACAGAGGCTTTAAGAGTTTTCGCTGGTTGATTGACAAATATTCACCGCACTATTTGATTCATGGACACATTCACGCAAATTTTACGGAGCCGTCCCAACGGGTAACGATCGTTAACCGCACAAAGGTTATTAATACCTATGGATATCATCTGTTTGATTTTGATGACGCCCGGGATGCTGAATAGATGCTGAATCGGCGTTGGACACAGCTGGATAACCGAAATGCTTAAATCTTTCAAAGAAGTTCAGGAGCAAGAGGCGGCCTTTGATACCCGCGATCGCGGAACCCGTGTGGTTCCTCTGGACCGAATCGTCGGCAGCGTTGGCCGTTATCATGATTTTGACGAACGGTTCCGGATCCGGTCTCATCTGCCCGCTGAAAGGCTGGAAAAAATAAAAAGCAAAATGAGAGCGGGTAAAACGCTGCCTCCGGTTAAGCTGTATCAAATCAAAAATGAATACTACGCCCTGGACGGCAATCATCGAATCGCGGCCGCCAAAGAACTCGGCTACGGGGAAATCCAAGCCCGGATTATAGAGTTTATTCCCTCGAAAGGTTCAATGGAGAACCTGCTCTATCGCGAAAAGGCCCAATTCGACGATCGTACCCAGTTACCGTACACCATTGAGTTGACTGATTTTGGCCAATACGAACATTTAATCGAACAGATATCCGGACACCGGGATTATCTTGAAAAGAAAGCCGCCGCACCGGTCGCCCTTCAAAAAGCGGCGAAAGACTGGTATGAAACCATTTATGAGCCGCTAATTGCCATCATTGAAAAGGGGCGTCTGGGCGAATACTTCCCGGGCAGAACCCTGGCGGATCTTTATACCTTCATATCGGTTCACCAATGGGAGCGGAAAGACCCCGGACTCAGATATGGAATTGGCATCAGTCAACTGGTTCCCAAGAACATGGAGGATTTTCGAAAAAAAATGGCTAAATTAAAAGAGACCGAATACCCTGAAATGCTGCGGGAGATTACCGCTTTTGTGCTGATCAACGCGTCGGCTAAAAAGGAGGTCCGTCTTGTCGATAAACTCATCAAACTTGAAGAAGTAAAAGAAGTGCATTCAGTCCACGGCAATGTGGATATCATTGCCAAAATCGTGTTGAGGCGCGATCTGGTCTCCTCGGATGCTGAAACCATCGGAGATTTTGTACATAACAAGATCCGGCAACTTTCCGGTGTGATCAGTACCCAGACGTTAATCCCGGGCTACTCCAAACTAAAGAAGAAAGATGAAAATTAAATCGGAGTTTACTATTCAGGCCATTTAATGCCCTTTGACGGCGTGACCAGCTGTTTCCGAATAAACTCGTGAATCTGATCTGAAACTTCTTTATCCAGGTAGCGAGCGACCCCGGCGCCGGTGCCAACGGCGACTTGGGTAAAATTTCGATCCACCCGTTTAACTTCCACAGTGACGGGAGTGCCGTCCCCACGTCTTGCCAGTATTTCGGTTCTTAATTCATCCGCTTCTGCATTTAAAATATATATTTCAAGATCTTCCAATGCATCCGTGCTGGCCTGAACCGCTGCATTATATTCTAATTGGTACGTTTTTACTGATTTGCCCTGAAGTTCAGCACAGCCGCCGGCCAACATTGAAATCGACAGCCAAATGATGAGAAAGGCAGACTTCATGTAACCATAATATCTGATTTTTGTCAGGGAGTCAAAAGTGACACTATTCAAACAGCGATTCTCGGTGAAATTAAGCAA
>CBDUUO010000578.1:0-2613 GCA_965370395.1 uncultured bacterium | reverse complement strand
TTGCTTTTATACGTTCCGATTCTGACCCGGAACCAGATTCCTTTTCCGGGAATCTTCCCGATCACCCGATAGGCCGGATAGCCGCGTTTTTTTAATTTTTGGACCAGCTGATCCGCATCTTTGGGATCTTTAACGGAAGCTGCCTGAATGGTGTAAATAGGGCCTGCAGCGTTTGTCCGGGCAACGGCAGCATCTTTTGCCTTTTCCTTTGTTGGCTTTTTCTTTTGAGGACTTGCCGCCGGCTCTGGTTTTTCCGGCACCGCTTTTTGAGAAGCGGATTTTTGGGATGCTGAATTTGCGACCGTCTTCTTTTGCGTCTTTTTAGAAACCGTTTTTTCAGCCGGCTTTTCAATCTGGCGTTCGACAACCTTTGGCTTTTGCAGCGCCGGAACGTTTGTGTCTACTTTGTTTTCTTTAAGCGCTTCATAAAATTCGAGCTTGGTTTTATCCTTTACGGTAACCGACTCCTTTTGTGCCCGCTCTTTTCCCTGATCGCCGCCATCATCCTCTTTTAAGGCCTCTAATTTTTTTTCAAGTGCTGCAATATCAAATTTGACCGGGGCCGTACCTCTGCCGACCAATATTCCCAGTATAAACATCCAGGCACACAGAAAAAAAATTAACAAAAACCATCCCGCAATTTTTCTGCGCGACAGGACAATAAAGGGTTTCTTAAATTCCGGCTCTTTGCGTTTATTCTTTTTTTTCATTGGCGAATTTTATGCCTTAGATCTCGTGGCTCGGAAGCCACTCCCACAATTCATCAAATTGTAGGGTCAGCCACCGTGCTGACCTGAATCGGCAGCCACGGTGGGCTGCCCTACTCTTGACTCCCACAATTCATCAATAAGCAAGCGGTGGGAGCGGCATCTTGCCGCGAAAATAATCCTCGCTAACGCCAGCCGACAGGCTATCGGGTAAAAGATGGAAATTTAAAAAGCGGTTCTACATACGATCAGGGGCAGAAACGCCCAACAGCGTTAATCCGTTTCTGATGACCTTCTGGACCGCTAAAACAAGATTGAGTCGACCGCACCGCAGTAAGGGGTCATCGGTTAAAACCCGGTGCTTATTGTAATAAGAATGAAAGGCCGCTGCAAGGTCCATCAAATAATAGGTCACACGATGCGGCTCCATACTTTTGGCGCTGCCAGCCAGGATATCCGGATAGCGCGCCAGGGTTTTAATCAGATCAATTTCCTCCGGTTCTGTTAATCGGGCCACGGCCTTATCATCCCAGGATGTCTCACAGGTGCCCTGTTCGTTGCCCTTGCGCACGATGCTTGAGATGCGGGCATGCACATATTGAACATAATAAACCGGATTATCGTTGGTTTTTTGCTTGGCGACTTCCAGATCAAAGTCAAGCGCACTTTCATAATGGCGGGTTAAAAAAATAAATCGTGCTGCATCCCGGCCCACTTCGTTGATAACCTCTCGCAGGGTCTCGAATTTGCCGGCCCGGGTCGACATCGCAACCGGTTCCCCGGCTCTGAGCAAATTCACCAGCTGCACCAAAATGACGTCAAACTGGTCCCGCCGATGTCCGGAGGCTTCAACAGCCGCTTTCATCCGGGGAATGTAACCATGATGATCCGCCCCCCAAACATCGACCACCCGTTCAAAACCGCGATCGTACTTATCCTGATGGTAGGCAATGTCGGAGGCAAAATAGGTGGTTTCCCCGTTTGCTTTTACCACCACACGATCCTTTTCATCCCCGAACTCGCTGGTTTTAAACCACAGGGCCCCCTCTTTTTTGTAAATAATTTGCTGTTTGCGAAAATCATCAAGAATCTCATCCACGCGGCCGGAATCATATAAGCTCTGCTCGCTGAACCAGCAGTTAAATTCCACCCCGAATAATTTTAAATCGTGCCGAATGCCGTCCAGTATTTTCCCGGCTGCAAAGCGCGCGCATTCCATAATGGCGTCTTGTTCCGGTTCCCTTAAAAGGGCATCGCCTTTCCGGGTTTTGATGTCGGCAGCCAGATCACGAATATAGTCCCCCTGATAGCATTCATCCGGGAATTCCACTTTTTGGCCGGACAGCTCCTGATAGCGCAAGAAAACCGATTGACCCAGGGTCTGGATCTGTCGGCCCGAATCGTTTATATAATACTCTTTTTGGACATCATAGCCGCAAAAGGAAAGAATATTGGCCACCGCGTCACCCACGGCAGCACCGCGGCCGTGTCCGACGTGCAGCGGTCCGGTAGGGTTCGAACTAACATATTCGACCTGAAATTTTTGACCTTTACCGATATCGGTTGCACCGTAGGTGGTATCGGCTTCATGGATCTCATGCAGAACCGGATGCCAGGCCGATGGTTTGACAAAAAAATTAATAAACCCCGGTCCGGCGATTTCAGTCTTCTCAATCAATTCCAGCGGATCTTGAATGTTAGCGATGATGGCTTCTGCAATTTTACGCGGAGCCATTTTTTGAATGGATGCCATCACCATGGCAATATTGCTTGAAAAATCACCGTGAGCGTCAGCCCTGGGCTCTTCAACCTCAACCTCGGAAATGTCTGCTGACGGCAGATCTCCTTTTTGGTGGGCACTTCTGACCGCATTAAGGATTAGATTTTCAATTTTTAGCTTCATATT
>CBDUUO010000577.1:0-2613 GCA_965370395.1 uncultured bacterium | reverse complement strand
TTTGAGTACCGGACAGCTCCCGGAGCAAATAAATAACCATCTCCGCCGCCCCCATAGCCTGGTCAAGCCGGATTCGGCCGGTGGACCTTTCCAAAAATTCGATGCCTCTTGTGATTGCCGCCGCCTTCTTATCGCCAAAGCCGGGCAGTGCAGCGAGGGAACCACTCTTAATTGCACCTTTCAGTTTAGCGATGCTCGTTACATTTAGTTTTTCATAAATCGCTTTTACACCCTTCGGCCCCATACCGGGTACCCTGAGCAATTCCAATAACTTCGGCGGGATTTTTTTGAGCAACTGACGGTGGACGGTTATCGTGCCGGTCTTTACAAATTCTTCGATTTTGGCAAGACTTGATTTCCCGATGCCGGGCGTCTTTGCTAATTGGCCCGTTGCCAGAAGCGTCTCGACGTCGGTCGGCATATCGCCAATAACCCGCGCGACCTTTCGATAGCTGTTGATACGGAAACGGTCCTCGCCGAGTATCTCCATAACATCGGCCATTTCATCAAAAAGCTCGCTCAAAATGGAGTTTTTCATAAGGTTTACCCCGTTAGAAATTATCTTTTTTGCCGGTTTGGCTTTGTTCATCAAATTTCTACTGGGTTTGAATTATAACGGTTTTCAGAACTACTCAAAATGTTAAAATACTTCAAAAAACAAACCAAAGAATCTCGCGGCATCTACGTCTATTTCAACAACGATGCCCACGCCCACGCCATCAAAAACGCAAAACAATTAGTACAGCAATTTGATATCTCACAAAGCATCTCTGGGCACCCGGCATAACCACGAAAAGAGGACATGGCTTACCAGAAATACGGAATTCTTCTGTCCTCAACGTTATCAATCAAAAATTTTTCCTGCGTCAGCAAGCTTCAAAAAGACTTTTCTTTTCAGATTCTTAAAAAAAAGCTGTAAAAGAATCAACATTTGCCCCATCACATACGCCCCAAATTGTGGTAGTATGTGTCCAGGTTAAAAAATGTCCTTATTTTAGGCGAAAAACCTCTAATTTTTAGAATATAAGATTATTAGATTTAAGGAGATTAAAAATGTCATACACACTTATCAAAGGAACATTTGCTCTTTCCTACCAGGGCCAACGACACGTAGGTTCCAGACCGGACGGCGATTCGGTATGGTTCAAACCCGATCGACCGCAGCTCCTGAACGATCTGGGAGGACGAAACGCGAAATTCAATGGCGGCGATTTCGCCCAGCTTCGCTTCGAGGGAATCGATGCGCTGGAGCTCCACTACCCCTGGAGCGACCACCAGCACAAAGAAGCAGCCGTTGCTGCTCGCGACTTCCTGCTCAAAAAGATAGGATTCACCGACGTCGAATACGCACCGAATCCGGACATCCCGGCCTCTGTGAGGTCATCTGAGCCGCCAAGCGTCCGCGGGTATATGCTTTCACGCAATATAGACCCCTTTGGACGACCGGTTGCATTTGTATTTGCGAGAGCAGCCCCAGAAGCAGACGGAGCAAACGTGTTTCTCCGCGTGAACAGATTGGATCAGAGCGTAAACGCGATGCTAATGAAGGAAGGGCATGTCTATCCTGCCTATTATGGCGCCAGAGAAAATACCGGCGGCCTGCCCTGGGAACTTCGCAACCATCTTACCGACCTGGCTGACAGAGCCTGGGAACGCAACAAGGGTGTATGGGCCGTAGACAAATCACGGTCAAATCCTAAAATCAAAAACAAGAAAGAACTGATGAAATTAGCGATCTGGCCAAAACTTTACCGCAGGCTGGCTGTATATTTCAACGATGGAAACACCGGACTTGGAAATTTCGTAAATTGGTTGCGAGCAAAACCCAATCGAGACGACTACATGTGGATCATACCACGCGCTGAAGAAGGAAATATGCACGATATTTTTAAAGTGAGCGGGAATAAAATCAACATGCTCTTTTGGCCCGAAGATCTGATCATTATTCCGCGTTAACCTAAGACTACGGGAGACACCTCCAAATCCGTTTGGAGGTGTCTTCTCATTTAATATTATGTCAGCCGAGAACGCTCAGGTCTTTTTCGATTGCGTATCGGCGGACGGATTCAATTTCCTCGAATGTAGGCCTGCGGTTTATTTTCGGATGTGAAGAAGCCTTGTAGCAGGGACGGTACTGCTCCATTACGTTAATGGTAGTTGAAGTGCTAATCTGCTCTGCCAAAAAATCTATTATTTTCAAGCTGCCGGCTAAGTTCTCCGGCAAAACCAGATGTCTTACCAAAAGTCCGCGTGTAGCCAAGCCGTTTTTCACCTCAAGGTCATCAACTTGGCGGTGCATTTCTTTAACGGCAGCGAAATTCACCTCTGGATAGTCGGGTGCTGCGGAGAGTTCTTCAGCAACATCAGGGTCAGAATACTTCATATCCGGCATATAAATATCCACAAATCCTTCGAGCAGCTTGAGCGTTTCGACCAAATCATAGCCGCCGGTATTATAAACTATCGGCAGTGTCAGGCCGCCCTTTTTGGCTAATTCAACAGCAGCAGCGATAGCCGGGATAACGTGGGTAGGAGTAACGAAATTGATATTGCTGCATCCGTAATTTTGCAATTCGAGCATAGATTGAGCTAACTGCTCAATCGTCATCTGGC
>CBDUUO010000576.1:0-2638 GCA_965370395.1 uncultured bacterium | reverse complement strand
CCCCGCGAGCGGGATCTACGCTACGCTACGACCGGCTACGCTTGTCCGGGTTAGGTTTCAATAAAATTTTTCAACTTCCGGCTGCGTGTCGGGTGGCGCAGCTTTCTCAACGCTTTGGCCTCTATTTGTCGGATTCTTTCACGCGTCACCGCAAAATCCTGTCCGACTTCTTCAAGCGTATGGTCGGCCTTTTCCCCGATGCCGAACCGCATACGCAGAACCTTTTCTTCACGAGGGGTCAGTGTGGCCAGCACTTTCCGGGTTTGCTCTGCGAGGTTCAAATTCACAGCGGCATCCGATGGCAGCATGAATTTTTTATCTTCAATAAAATCGCCCAGATGGCTATCTTCTTCTTCACCAATCGGGGTTTCAAGGGAAATCGGTTCACGGGCGATTTTTAAAACCTTGCGCACCTTTTCAAGGGGTATCTCCATCTTTTCAGCTATTTCCTCAGGCGTGGGTTCCCGCCCCTGTTCCTGCACGAGATACCGTGACGTTCGAATGAGCTTATTGATCGTTTCGATCATGTGTACGGGGATCCGTATCGTCCTCGCCTGATCCGCAATCGCCCGTGTGATCGCCTGTCGAATCCACCAGGTGGCGTAAGTGCTGAATTTATAACCGCGGCGGTATTCAAACTTATCCACGGCTTTCATCAATCCGATATTTCCTTCCTGAATTAGATCCAGAAACTGTAATCCGCGGTTGGTATATTTCTTGGCGATACTGACAACCAGCCGCAAATTAGCCTTTGTCAGTTCGCTTTTGGCCAGTTTGGCCTTAAAACGTCCATCTCCAACGGCAGACATCACCCGTTTTAGCATTCGGTTGGAAGCTTTTAATTCATTTTCCCGGGCCTCGACACCTTCTCTAACTTTCTTTAACTCTTTGTGCAAAGCGCCTAATTGTTCTTTTGATAAACCACAACGCAGGGCGGCCCATTTAACGAATTTGCTCTTGGTATTTAAATGCTCCCGGAGCTCTTTTACAGGCGTATCCACAATATCCGCACCCCTGCTGAACAGCCTGTTCATTTCATTAAACCAATGAATTTGAGCACGGATATGTCCCTCGATCCCATCGATAACCTTGGCCTCAAGGCGCCAGTCCTTCAACAGATGAAATACTTTATCGATTCGTTGCGTAATGTTTCGTTTAAGCTTTCTTTGCTCTTCTTGATCTAATTTGGCTGAAAATAATTCTTCCCGCGTTTTTTCGTTTTCGGCATGCAATTTCTTAATCGTTCGAATCGTAGACAGGAACTTCTCCATCTGAGCCATTTCATCAACATAGGCGTCACCTTCGTCAATGTCTCTAAAGACATGTTTGGGCCGAATGCTTTCGTTCTCAATTTCCTCCCCGAGCCTGATGATATTTTCTGCACCGGTTGTCGTTTCAAGAAGGGCGTGCAGTACTTCCTGCTCACCGGCTTCTATTTTTTTCGCGATTTTGACTTCGCCTTCTCGACTGAGAAGCGTCACCAGGCCCATTTCCCGCAGATACATTTTCACCGGATCCGTTACCGTGCCGAAATCCGTATCCGAAATTTTTCCGGTTACAGGCTTTTTTGCAATTTTCTTTTTCTTGATGATCAGTTTTTTTTTGGTCTTCTCATCAACGACTTCGATTTCGTTTTCATCGAACATGATAAGGGTTTCATCGATTTGTTCGGCAGATAGCATATCTGCAGGTAACAATTCATTAATTTCGTCGTAACTTAAATATCCCTGTTTTTTGCCCCTGGCCAGCAATTGCTTAATGGCTTTCTTGGTCGTTGCCTTGACCTTCTGGGCCGTTGTCTTGGTCTTCATTACCGCTGCTGCGGATGCCTTGGCTTTCTTGGACGTCGCTGCGGTCTTTTTGGCGGTTGTTTTGCCACCCTTTTCGGCTGCTTTGGTCGCCTTCGAAGTTGCCTTTGGCTTTTTCGTCTTTGTTTTGGCCTTCATTGCAGTTGCACTGGGTGTCTTTGTTTTCTTTTGGGTCTTCTTTGCCGCAACCTGAGTCTTTGTAATCTTTTTTGAGGCTTTCTTTACTTTCGCTTTGTTTTTAGCGCTTTTGGTGAGATTTGGTTTTACCCCAACTTTTTTTGCTGTTGCTTTATTTGCGGTCTTTTTTGCGCTTTCCTGTTTTGTAGCAGATTTCTTTGCCATAAAATCTTGTCCTCCGGAAAAATCAACTTCTCATTAATTTTCATGCAAAACTCAGGAAATAAAATCTATGTGTTAAATGGGCATAGTCAAGCCCAAACCGTCCATTATTTATCTGGCTGTCATGCCAGCTGTTGTTTTTGGCTCCGTTCAGCCAGTTTTTGTTTTTCTCTTAATAGCCTGTCCAGTGTTTCCTGGTCGTTTTCTTTCTCAGCGGCTTTTATCTGTTCAAGGATCTGACGATCGCGACGTCTTTGACCTTTCTTTACAAATTGAATAATCAAGGTCATGCAACCGCTTTCATCCCAGGATTCTTCAACCATTGCCAGGGCGGATATCAAACGTTGCTGTTCGGGATTATCGATGAGGCTTAACAATTCGGAAATTTGTTCAACTGAAGATAGCTGGTGTTCTAAAATCGTCTTGGCAATAGATTGCAGATGGTGGTTTTCAATGAATTCGATAACATTATATTTTTTAATTTCAGGCAA
>CBDUUO010000575.1:0-2650 GCA_965370395.1 uncultured bacterium | reverse complement strand
CAACCCTTAATTGGATTCCAGCGATGCTTACCGATCTATCGGGTCAGATAGAAAGAATAACCTTCACCAATGAAGAAAACGGTTTTACGATCGCAAAGGTGAAGGTTCAGGGACAGCGGGATTTGGTCACCGTTGTCGGCAATTTGATGGCACCGATGCCCGGTGAAATTATCGAAATGCAGGGCGAGTGGGCCAACCATCCCAAATTCGGTGAGCAATTCAAAGTCGTCCAGTTTAAGACAAAAGTTCCGGCAACGGTTTACGGTATTCAAAAATATTTAGGGTCCGGTCTGATCAAGGGCCTGGGCCCGGTCATGGCCGGGCGTATTGTCGATAGGTTCGGCGAAAATACCCTGGACATCATTGAAAGTGAAATTGGTCGTTTGGCCGAAGTTAAGGGCATCGCAGAGAAAAGCATCGCCAGGATCGCAAAAGCTTGGGACGCGCAAAAGGAGATTCGAGATGTGATGATTTTTTTGCAAAGCCATGGTGTCAGCTCAGCTTACGCCACCAAGATTTTTAAACGTTACGGTGATCGATCGATTGCGGTGGTCAAACAAAATCCCTACCGCCTGGCGACAGATATTTTTGGGATCGGATTTCTTAAGGCCGACAGCATTGCCAAAGAACTCGGATTTTCAGATGACTCCAAGGTAAGAGTTGAAGCCGGCGTTATTTATACATTACATCAGCTTTCAGAAGACGGACATGTATATTTTCCCTATGAGCCGCTGGTCGAACGCTGCCGTGAGATTCTGGGCGTAGCGCGCGAGCCCATTGTTCGGGCGATTGGCAGCCTGAATGCAGACAAACAGATCATTATCGAAGACATAAATGAAGATATCGAAAATATTAAACAAAACAACAAGGCCGTCTACCTGACCCGATTTCATCAGTGTGAAACCGGCATTTCCAACCGATTGAAGGCATTGCTATCCACACCCAAGTCGACTCGCGAGGTCGATTCTGCCCGGGCGATTCAGTGGGTCCAGCAGCAGCTTTCATTTCAGCCGGCTGAAAATCAGCAGGCGGCCATTCGCTGCGCCCTTGAAAATAAAGTCATGGTCATCACAGGGGGGCCGGGGACGGGCAAAACCACCATCGTTAAAGCGATTTTAAAAATATTTTCGCAAATGAAGATTAATATCATGATGGCTGCCCCCACCGGCAGAGCGGCCAAGCGCCTGAGCGAGATGACCGACCATGACGCCAAAACGATTCACCGTCTGCTCGAATACAGCATTCATAAGCAAGGGTTTCAAAGAAATGAAAAGAACCCGCTGAATTGCGATTTGCTGATTATTGATGAAGCGTCGATGATCGACACGATTTTAATGTATCATCTCTTAAAAGCGATTCCGGCAACCGCGACCTGTATTTTTGTCGGTGATGTGAATCAGCTGCCGTCGGTCGGCGCCGGCAATGTGCTTAACGATATGATCGCATGCGGCTCGGTTGCGGTTATTGAGTTGAATGAGATATTCCGCCAGGCCAAAGCCAGCCGGATCGTTGTTAATGCGCATAAAATAAATGAAGGCGACCTGCCGGCCCTTAGTCAATCTGAGATATTCGATCCCAATAATGATTTCTATTTCATTGAGCAGGATGATGCCGAAAAGGTCTTGGAAATTATTCTGGAACTGGCAAACAGGCGGATTCCCCAACGATTTGGCTTTGATGCCATAGACGATATCCAGGTGCTGACGCCGATGCACAAAGGGGTCGTTGGAGCCGCCAATCTCAACGATCAACTCCAATCCGTATTAAACCCCGGAAATGGAGGTGTCATTCGCGGAGATCGCACTTATCGGATTAACGATAAGGTGATGCAAATCCGCAATAACTATGACAAAGAGGTCTTTAATGGCGATATCGGTCGTATCACCGCTATTCGTTCTGAAGATCGCCAAATAACGATTTCCTTTGACAACCGTGATATTGTCTATGATTTTAGCGAGTTGGATGAAATAATTCTGGCCTATGCGGTTTCCGTACATAAATCTCAGGGCTCGGAGTATCCGGTCGTCATCTTACCGATTCTGACCCAGCACTATATCCTGCTGCAGCGCAACCTGATTTACACTGCTGTAACCCGCGGCCGAAATCTGGTGGTCATGGTTGGAAGCCGAAGGGCGCTGGCCATCGGCGTGAACAACAATAAGACCCAGCAACGATTTACGCGACTGCGTTATCGGTTAGCCCAACACCCTTAACATCAACAAAGTGATAATGATTTGTTCGACGCACTGCTTATAATCTGGCTGAAAATAATTTTACCATCGACCCGGCGTTTATCGTCTCGCTGCCGGATGACGATCCGCTTTTTGTGGCTGAATTTAATCTCGCCCTAAAGGAGAATTTTGAAAATCCGCGGCTGATGCGGGAATTCGGCTTAATTATTGAAAACCTGGACGGATTTGACGATCTGGCCAACAAATTCACCCTGCGCGGTGTTCCCCATACCCTCGGGCTGCGAAATACAATTGACAGCCCCCAGGGGCCTCGCACGGGATGGTCCGGGGATGTAAGGATACCCTTTTTTCATTCATCAATATCGATTGACAAATAATATTTTGCGTACTATATAATTAACGGATTGTTACTAACAAAAAATTTATATTAATTTCCCATAAAATTACTAACAACTAAT
>CBDUUO010000574.1:0-2655 GCA_965370395.1 uncultured bacterium | reverse complement strand
AGCCGCTCCCACAGAGGATTTATCTAATGGAGCTTGGACTTTCCAGATAAGCAGATTGTATTTTTTTATTTTTACATCAGAACGTATTGCACCACGAAGGGCACGAAGTTAACGAAGCATCTTTAAAGCCATACATCGAACGTCATTCTTTGTGCTTTTCGTGATCTTCGTGGTTTTCTATGCTTATGGATTAATTATAATTTACTTGACATAGCATTTTTTACATTATATTTTCAACAATTTAACTCAGTCAGGTAAAAACATGCTGGACAGCTTAAGCGACAGACTAAACGCCATATTCCGGAAGCTTAAAGGGCATGGCAAATTAACGGAAAAAAAAATCGAGGAAGGGCTGAAAGAAGTCCGCATGGCCCTTCTTGAAGCCGATGTCCACTATCGTGTCGTTAAAAGCTTCATCGCCGACATCAAAGTGCGGGCGATGGGCCAAGAGGTCCTGGAAAGCCTGACACCCGGCCAGCAGGTTATCAAAATAGTCAATGAAACCCTGACGGAATTAATGGGCGCCCGTCATGAGCAATTGAACCTGTCGGGGACAAGTCCGGTATCAGTGATGCTCGTCGGCCTTCAGGGGTCCGGCAAAACGACCACAGCAGGTAAGCTTTCTGTATTTTTAAGGAAAAACGGCCGCAAACCGTACCTGGTTCCGGCGGATGTCTATCGCCCGGCGGCTATCGACCAGCTTCAAAAGCTGGGCGATCAGCTGGATGTACCGGTTTTCCCATCCCGCACGGACCAGGATCCGGTTCAAATCTGTCAGGAGGCTCAGACCGCCGCGCATCAGCAAGGATGCGATACCTTGCTGCTGGATACAGCCGGACGCCTGCATATCGATGAAAAGCTGATGGCCGAGCTGGGAAATATAAAAGCGGCCGTCAAGCCGGCCGATATCCTGCTGGTGGCCGACGCCATGACCGGCCAGGATGCGGTCAATATCGCTAAATCATTTAACGATACCCTGGATATCGGCGGTGTTGTGCTGACCAAAATGGACGGCGATGCTCGCGGCGGGGCGGCGCTTTCGATCAAATCCATAACCGGCAAGCCGATCAAGTTTATCGGCGTGGGTGAAAAGCTGAGCGACCTGGAAGCATTTCACCCGGATCGCATGGCTTCCAGTATTCTGGGCATGGGAGATGTCCTCACCCTGATTGAGAAGGCCCAGGATGTCGTCGATCAGAAACAAGCCGAAGCGCTTGAGAAAAAACTCAGAAAAAGTCAGTTCACACTGGAGGACTTCCGTGACCAGATGGTTCAGATCCGGAAGATGGGGTCCTTTACCGATCTGCTAAAAATGATCCCGGGCATGGGGCAGATGAAACAGCTGAAGAACCTGCAGGTGGATGAAAAGGAGTTTGTCAGAATCGAGGCGATTATCAATTCCATGACACCCCAGGAAAGGCGGAATCATTCCATGATTAACGGCAGCCGCCGCAAACGAATTGCCGGCGGAAGCGGAACCCGGGTTCAAGACGTAAACAAACTTTTAAAAAATTATACCCAAGTTTTGAAAATGTTAAAAAAATTAAATCAAGGCGGCATGCGCGGCATGGAGCGAGGAATGCTGCCGTTCTGAAGGAGAAATCATAATGGGAGTTAGAATTAGACTGGCAAGACACGGCACCAAGAAAAAACCTTTTTATCGGATCGTTGTTGCTGACGGCGAAAAACCCCGGGATGGTAGATTTCTGGAAAAAGTGGGCACATACGATCCGTTAAAGGATCCGGCAGAGGTAACGTTAAATCCGGATCGAATTAAATACTGGATGGAAAAAGGTGCGATCCCGTCAGATACGGTAAAAAGCCTTTTGAAAAAGGAACGTTTTTTTGCTAACAATAAATAGTCGTTCATCCCCCCTGTTTCTCAACCGGCAAAAAAGGAGATGGCGCTATGAAAGATCTGATCAACTATATCGCTCAAGCACTGGTGGATCATCCGGAAGAAGTCAGCGTAACAGAGGTTGAGGGGAATCAGACCTCGGTTCTGGAACTTAAAGTGGCAAAAGAGGACCTGGGGAAAGTCATCGGCAAACAGGGCAGAACTGCGCGAGCCATGCGAACGATATTGGGCGCAGCTTCTGCCAAAATAAAAAAACGCACTGTCCTGGAAATTATTGAATAAGTCGGAGCCCAAAAAGGACGTTGTGCTCATTGGAAAGATTGTGGGTGCCCATGGCGTCAAGGGTACCAGCAAGATTCAGTCCTATGCTGAATCTTTAGAAATTTTCAAATCGGGCACAACCCTGCTGGTTAACAGCCCTGACGGCAGCCAAAACCGCTATGAAATTGACTGGATCAAATCGCATTCTCGCGGGGCGCTTTTAGCCTTAAAAGAAGTAACCAGCCGTGATCAGGCAAAAACACTGATCGGATCCGAACTATATATTGAAAAAGCAGAACTACCAAAATTAGATGCGGGTACCTATTACTGGTTTGATCTCATTGGATTGAAGGTTTATACAATAGATGATCGCTACATCGGACGCCTGGATTCGATTATCGCAACCGGAGCCAATGATGTGTATGTCGTAAAAAATGATGACAGGGAAACACTGGTGCCGGCTCTTGCATCGGTTGTGCGGTCTATCGATATCGAATCGAAAATAATGCGGGTTGAATTGCCCGAAGGACTGGAAG
>CBDUUO010000573.1:0-2665 GCA_965370395.1 uncultured bacterium | reverse complement strand
AAGCCGGAAAACGACACGTCTTCGCTCTGGCGAGCTTCGCCGCCCCAAGCAAGTCGTATTAGCCGGTTTCTAGAGACAGTCAGTTAGAAGTGGGGCAGTTCTTTTAAGGCAGGTTCTCCAAATCATCCAGATCTTTGTGCCGGCCAGCAGCTTTTTTATTAAGTTTCAAGTGCTTCAAGCTGATGACATTCACCGGGACATCATCAAATGAATCAATGACACGATTTTTATAACATTCTTTGAAATTGACCCCTGATGCAGAAGTTATAATTTCAATTCGAATCGGGGGCTCACCCATTCTGACAATTTTATTTTCTTCCAAAAACAGATCTTCGCTCAGCCCTTCAACATCAAAGCCAAAATTCCTTAAAACCAAAACCAACTTCTTTGCATTTTGAGAATGCCTGGCAACCCAGAGGTCCAAATCAATCGTAGCTCGCGGATAGCCGTGATAGCCGACTGCGTATCCGCATGCTATATGCTGGGATTTGTTTCATCGAATCCCGGCCGGATAAAATTCCGGGCTTGCGGAAAAATTTTCTCCACCCGGTTGCGCAAGCGGTCGAGGTGAACGATGATCGTAAGAATCTCGTCCCGGTGAGACGGGAAAAAGGTGTGCATATGTCCCCAGGCGGCCATGGAACGGTCAATGGCGATTAAAGCCACTTTGGCAGAGCCGTCTGAATCTTTAGGAAACTCTTCCAATACTTCCGGAGAATTGCCCAAAGTGCCCCTGACGGATCGCATCAGCTTAACGTAAATAAAATGATGGTACCAGTAAATGATTTCTACCATTTCATCAAGCGTGACCGGTTCGTCCAGACCGTCGCTTTTTTTCGGTTCGGCGGCATTCTGTACCTGCACTTTATCGACAACCTGCAGCGAAGGGATATGTTCCGATTCAAAAAATTCATCCACCATTTCATAGTATTTTTTGGCGACCCGGCAGCATTCATGGTTTTTAACAATTTTATCTTTGATGCCTTCGTCCCGGGATGTTTCCTCAAAATCGATAGAATCAAGGTCGATCCCCAGCTCCTCGGCGGATTCTTCCAGCATTTCGCGCGTGGCTTTAAAAATTTCAGAAAGGCTTTGCCAAAACTTTTCATTGGTTATATCACTCGCTTCAGGATCGGTCTCTTGGTCCCGGGTCATTGCGAAATTCATGCAGCGTGAAGTAAACGCGCAGCGCTCACACCATCGATCGCAATAGTTGTAAATCCCGGAAATCAAATTTTTGTTTTCAGCGAGTTTTTTGATGTCCTCTTTTTTCATGGATAACAAGGTCCTTTAAAAAGGCTGAATTTTAACTTAAAATTGACACCTTACACCCCAATCGTCAATTAAAAAAACCAAAGGATAAAGCGGATATTTAAGTGTAGCGCCGATGTCTTCTGTGCTCTATCCTGAAACCAATTTGATTAAGGTGATTTCGGAGGGTGAGCCCACGCGCACCGGCGGTCCCCAGTAACCGGTACCCCTACTGACATAAATCCGGGTGTTTTGATGGATGTGCAAACCGGATACATAAGGCTGGACAAAACCCACCAGCAGGTTCCATGGGAAAAACTGGCCGCCGTGGGTATGTCCCGAAATCTGCAAATCGTATCCGGCTTGGGCGGCATCAAAAATGTTTTTCGGCTGGTGGGCTAAAAGAATTTTAGCGTCTGCCTGTAGCGCGCCATTTAAGGCCTTTTGGGGATCCGAGCGGTGACTGGGCAAAAAATTACCGCCGCGATAGTCGGTCACACCGGCCAGCAGCAGTCTGGCCTGACCGCGGGTAATAACGACGTGTTCATTCAACAGCACGGTGAATCCCAGACGCTTGACTTCCTCGATCCATTCTATCACACCGGAATAATATTCGTGATTGCCGGTAACAAAAAAATTCCCGGAACCCGATGAGATCTGCTTCAAGGGCGCCACATCATATCCAAGCTGATCGACAAAGCCATCCACCAGATCGCCGGTTAAGACAACGATATCGGCATTGAGCGTGTTCACCACCGCCACGATTTCTTCCACCGAAGCGCGTCGAAAAGTGGGGCTGACATGGATGTCGGTGATCTGGACGATTCTGAAACCTTCCAGTTCCGGCGGCAAATGGTCGATTTTTATCGGCACGCTTTTCACCTGGGGCGTCTGTTTGGCTTCCGCTATACCATAACCGGTGGACACCGCCGCGGCAGCCACAATCCCGTAATTCATTGAATTAACAATGAAACCCCTGCGGGAAGGGTTTTCGATTTGCCGGGATCCTGCCGCGGTTGGGGCCGGTTTCGATATACGCGCCTTAATCATTTTTAATCCGGCAAGCGGCAGCCACACCAAGTCTCGAATAACCAAATAGGAAAATATAAAACTCAGAAAACCCACCCCCAGGTATCCAATCCAGGTCAGGAGATGGATAGCCAGGTTGTCAAATCCGGATCTGCGGAGCATAATCGTCAAAACAGGCATAAAAAGCGTAACGACGATCCCCAGTGCAATTACAATCTTCCAGCGGCGCCTGAAGGCGGCTTTGCTTAAAAGACGCCAGGTGATGTAAGTTGCCAGCAGACCGGAAATGGTAAAAAATATGAGAAAAAACAAAACCATGTTAATCCTTACGGCATTTATCCTCCGGTAACCCTCTTTTCAATCGTCAATCGGACAGATGATACAC
>CBDUUO010000572.1:0-2668 GCA_965370395.1 uncultured bacterium | reverse complement strand
ATAAAACTAATCTAACAAGTCCTTGAACCCTGGCTAACCGCCCCCTGATATTTCCTTGACCAGCTGCTTCAGTTTCCGGGCCACATCGTCGAGCTTGCCGGCCAGGCTGTCGACAACCGGGTCGGCACCGTCCAATTTCCCCTGCTTTCCGATTTGTTCAAGCTCAAAGGCAGTTTCGGCCGCCGCTTCCGCCTGAAAATTTCGCAGCATGCCCTTAAGGGAGTGCGCGGTGCGGCTTAAGGTTTCGGCGTCGGTGCTCTCCAGCGAATGGCGCAGGGTATTTAGCATCTGCGGATAGTCGTTGACAAAAATTTCGACCAGCTCCTGAAAAAGATGGTGATTATTTTCAAACGACCTCATTAACCCACCGGCGTTCAGCGAGACGGGTTCTTGTCCATCGGCAACCCGACCGGCGGGTCCGGAGGATTCTTCTTCAGGCACGGGAGGAACAAGGGCGTCAATGGCCTGAAAGAGCTTGGATGTCGATATGGGTTTGGAGACATAGTCATCCATCCCGGCTTCCAGGCAGCGTTCGCGATCCCCCTCCGTAGCATAGGCGGTCATGGCGATGATCGGCACATGGCCACCGCTGCGGGCTTCTAGTTTTCGGATTTCCCGGGTGGCCTCAAAACCGTCCATTTCCGGCATTTGAACATCCATTAAGATAACATCAATGGTATCCGGATTAAACGCCTCCACTGCCTGCCGCCCGTTTTCGACCAGAATCGGACGAAAGCCGCTTTTCTCGAGCAGCCGAAGGATAAAGGTTTGATTAAAGGGGGTGTCTTCGGCTACCAGAATTTTTAACGAACGCCTCGCTGCTTTTGATTTTGCCTCAGGCTTTTTTTGCGGCCGGGCTCTATCCGCTTTCTTTTTGTCAAGTGCAACCAGCAAAAGGTTGTGCAGTTCAGGCGGGTTGAACGGTTTGATCACGCTGCCTTTAACGCTCAGTTCTTCAAATTCGGCTTTGCGCTTGAGATGCGGGAAAGTCAGCATCATGACCACTCGAAGATCCTTGATTTGCTGATCCTTAATCCAGCGTGCAAGGCTGAACCCGTCGGAGCCGGGCATGTCCGAGTCAATCATAACCAGATCGGCAGTGCTGTCCCCCGACAGAATCTGGCGGGCTTCCTCCGAATTGGAGGCAAATTGCGCCTCCAGCCGCCAGCTGTCCAGCATCTCCTTGGCCAATCGGCGGTTCGTGGCATTGTCATCGACCACCAGGATCCGGGTTCCGTGAAGATCATCGGCGGCCGTCTCGTCCGGCTTTACCTGTTCTTCCGGCAAACGTTTAAAGGCGACCGCAAACTCAAAACGGCTGCCCTGACCGGGTTCACTGCTGACAGTAAGTTCGCCGCCCATTAATTTGACCAGCTGTGATGAGACGGCCAGGCCGAGTCCGGTACCTCCGTATCGGTTGGTTGTTTTGGCGTCCACCTGTTTAAACGCACTGAATATGTCCTTCTGTTTGTCTCTGCGGATTCCAATGCCGGTGTCTTCAACTGAAAAGCACAAATCCGCTTTGTTGTCGGTGTATTTATTGGTTGCCACATTCACGACGACTTCACCTTCTTCTGTGAATTTAACCGCGTTTTCGATAAGATTCAGCAGGATTTGACGCAGGCGGCCCGGATCTCCCACCAGACGATCGGGAACATCCGCTGCCACGCGATAGGCCAGTTCAAGACCCTTTGTCTGAGTGCGCATAGCCATCATCCTGAGCGTATCTTTCATAAAGTCTCTCAGGTCGAGGGGCACATTTTCCAGTTCAAATTTGTCGGCTTCGATTTTGGAAAAATCAAGCAGGTTGTTAATCAGGGACAGCAGTGCGTAAGCGGATGAAATAACCACATCCAGGTCTTCACGCTGGTCCGGCCGCAGGTCGGTTTCCAGCATCAGTTCGATGAGCCCGATAATCGAATTGAGCGGCGTTCGGATTTCGTGGCTCATGTTCGCTAAAAAACGGCTCTTTTCGCGATTGGCTGTTTCCGCCGCCATTTTGGCCTGAGCCAACGCCTGGGACTGCCTGCGCTCGGTGACATCGCGCAGGAAACCGCCAAATCCGGTGGGCTCCCCCCGGGAGTCCGTTATCAGGGTGATGGATGATTCGGCATAACGCCGGGAACCATCCCTTCTTTTAAAAGTGAAATCCAATGTTTTAACCGATTCCCGGGTGCGATAAACCTGGTTAATGGCGTTGAGCAGTTCCTGGGAATTCTCATCATCCAGATAGGCTCTGTGATTCATGCCGGTCATTTCGACCCTGGAATATCCCAGAAGATCGCACATCGAGTCGTTGAAATAGGAATAGTTGCCGTTAATATCGACCTCGTAATATCCATCCGGGGTGGTTTCAACGATTCGCCGATACCGTTCTTCGCTGCCTCGCAGCGCTTCCTCGGCCGCCTTCCGCTGGTTGATGGTATACTGGGCATGCGCACCAAAAATAATAAAAAGGCATAAAATGGTTAAGCGGCTCCAGATTTCACTGAGATCCGGCCCCAGCAGGCGCTGAAAAAAATTGACGTCATACTCGGTGAAAAGGTACAGAACCGAATCAAAAACCGTATAGAACAGGGCCAGTCCAAATCCGATCAAAACCATTTGATCCCAAAAGTGGACCTGGATTTTTTGTTTCATTTCGTTGGCGGTCATCGAAAAAACCTCC
>CBDUUO010000571.1:0-2691 GCA_965370395.1 uncultured bacterium | reverse complement strand
GTTAGTTATTCCATTTTCATGCGCTCAAAGGTCATCAGGATTAGGAGCAATAACATGTGTCTGGCAATCCCATCTAAGATTACAAAGATTGAAAATAATATGGCAACCATTGATGTGGAAGGCATCCGAAGAGAAGCCAGTCTGTTGCTTCTCGAAGACGCTCAGGTCGGCGATTACGTGATCGTCCATGCCGGCTTTGCCATCCAGAAACTCGATGAAGCGGCGGCTCAGGAAACATTGGACCTGCTGCGTGAGGCGATCGCCGCGGTGGAGAAAAGAGAATTCAACCAGAATTAGCGAAAACCCGGCGCTAGAACTTTGAAAGTATTTCAAAACCCTCATATTTGTCAATCACCCCGCAACCCTCGTCTTGGCTACCTATATACAGTCACGCTGCGCTTTTACCCGCAACCTCAGTGATAACCATGATACAGGATTATGCTGCGAGAAAACTGGAAGTCAATGGTATTGTCCAGGGCGTTGGCTTTCGACCCTTTGTCTATAATCTGGCCCATCAATACGGTCTGAAAGGCAAGGTGGCCAATACCGCTTCCGGGGTATCGATTCATATCGAAGGGCCGCTGGATCGGATGCGGTCCTTTGAGTCGGATTTGGCCGCAAAAAACCCGCCGCTTGCCCATATTGTCGAAATATCGGGTCGCTCCGAATCCGTTAAGAAATACCCGGACTTTAGCATTGTGAAAAGCAGGGGCCAGGCACAAATGTCCACCCTGATCTCACCGGATGTTTCAATTTGTGATGAATGCCGGCGGGAGCTTTTCGATCCCAATGATCGGCGCTATCTGTATCCGTTTATTAATTGCACCAACTGCGGGCCGCGCTACACCATCATCGATGATATCCCCTATGACCGTCCCAAGACCTCCATGCGGCATTTTAAGATGTGTGCGGCCTGCCAGGCTGAATACGACGACCCGACGGACCGACGATTTCATGCCCAGCCCAATGCCTGCGCCGAATGCGGCCCGCATGTCAGCCTCTATGATAACCGCCGAAAATCAATAGAGACCGCTGATCCGATTAAAGCGGCGACTGATTTCATCCACCAGGGGCAGATTGTGGCTGTCAAAGGACTTGGCGGATATCACCTGGTGGCCGATGCGGTAAACAGCGAAGCGGTCATCCGGCTTCGAAACCGCAAGATGCGCCAGGAAAAGCCCTTTGCCATTATGTCCGGCGATCTTGAAAGTATTCGGCAATACGCCCGGGTACAGCCCGAAGAAGAAAAATTGCTGACTTCAATTCAGCGTCCGATTGTGCTGTTGCAAAAAAAGACATCCAATCTCATTTCAGAAGCGGTGGCGCCCCGTAATAAATATTGGGGTGTGATGCTGCCCTATACCCCGTTGCATTACCTTCTTTTCAAACGTGGGTTTACAGCCCTTGTCATGACCAGTGCGAATCTGAGTGAAGAGCCCATCGCCATTGATAACGATGATGCCTTTGAGCGCCTTGGCGATATTGCCGATTATTTTTTAATTCACAACCGGGATATTTATTTGCGCAGTGATGATTCCATCGTGAGGCATACGATGGGTTATACGCGCTATATTCGGCGCTCACGGGGGTTTGTTCCGATTCCGATATTTTTAAACCATGCGGTTCCACCGATACTTGCCTGCGGGGCCGAGCTGAAAAATACAATCTGTGTCACCAAAGAAGATAAGGCATTTTTAAGCCAGCATATCGGGGATCTTGAAAATATGATCACCCTGGACTTTTTTAAGCTGGCGGTTGACCATTTGCAGCGCATACTTGAAATCAGTCCTGAAATTATTGCCTGTGATATGCATCCGGACTACCTGAGTACCCGGTTTGCCGCAGAGCAGGACGGGATTCAGAAAATCCAGGTCCAGCATCACCATGCCCACATTGTCAGCTGCATGGCGGAACACAAACTGGAAGGCGCGGTCATCGGTTTGTCCTTTGACGGCACCGGTTATGGTCCTGACGGCACCGTCTGGGGCGGTGAAGTGCTGGTGGCCGAGGCCAAACAATTTGAAAGGGCCGCCCATCTGGCATATGTGCCTATGCCGGGCAGTACCGCAGCCATAAAGGAACCCTGGCGGATGGCGATCAGTTACCTGCATGATGCATTCGGCGACCATTTTGCGGAGCTGGACCTTCCGATTTTAAAGCAAATTGAACCGCAAAAAGTAAAAATTATTCTTGAAATGATTTTAAAAGGCGTCAATTGCCCCCGGACCTCGAGCCTGGGGCGCCTGTTTGATGGTGTCGCGGCCATTGTCGGCATCCGCAACCAGGTGAATTTCGAAGGACAGGCTGCCATGGAATTGGAAATGCTGGCAGCGGATGATATTGATTCAATTTATGACTTTGAGTGGGTATCGGGAGATAGCACCCAAATTTTACCGGCACCCATTATTCGTGGAGTTGTGCAGGATGTTCAAAACGGGTTGTCAATTGCGGAAATCGGCATCAAATTTCATAAAACCCTGATTGCCCTGTTTACGGAGATATGTGCAGGCGTTCGTCGGGACTGCGATTTGAATCGGGTGGTGTTAAGCGGGGGTTGTTTTCAAAATTCCATACTGTTAACCGGTATGATCCATGAACTGGCATCCCGCGATTTTGAGGTATTTGCTCACCGGCGGGTTCCCACCAATGATGGGGGGATTGCCCTGGGGCAGGCAGTGGTGGCTGCTGCCG
>CBDUUO010000570.1:0-2692 GCA_965370395.1 uncultured bacterium | reverse complement strand
CGTTTGAATACCGGAACGTTTTTTTGACAACCACTATAGACGCGCCTTGCGTTTTATATTTCTTATACGTTTAATTTGAGAACACCCCTCTTCCTGACGTTGAGGCAAGAAGAGGGGGCTCCAGACGGTTATCCTGCCACCGGGTGTTCTTCGCCATAGCGTTTGACCTTATATACCTTGCATTGAAATGTTCGCAGCGGCCAGGAACCCAGGGCTTCGTCGCATTCCTCCTCTGCACTTGAGGTGCAAACGTTAATATTGGACACCCACACGCCGTGCAGCCAGGGTTCTTCGCCCGGCATCTCAGGATACCACCATCCATGCTGGCCGTGCACCACGCGGGGATCAATGCCCTCGAAGGTTTGAACTTTTTGCATTACCCGACCATGCTGCGTCTCGATCCAGGCCCAATCACCATCGGCAAGTCCCAGTTCCTTTGCCGTGTCGGGATGGATCTGCATAGTGGCCCAGGGATATCGCTTGCGCAGTTTTTCGATCTGACGGTGCTCGGAGTGGAAGAAAGGATGGAAGCGACCGCCGGTGATCAGGATCTGCGGATACTTCTCAGCCAACTCCGGGGTTCGGTCAGGACTTTCCGGAGGCTCTTGATAGTAAGGGAGCGGATCGTAGCCCAGTTTTTCCATGACAGTGGAATAGAGCTCAATTTTTCCCGTAGGAGTGCCGAAACCTGTTTTTTCATATTTTTTGTATTCCCATTTCTCGGGACCCACTGTGCCCTTCTTGAGCAGTTCCTTAAAAGTCAACCCCATAGGTTCCAGCCGATAATCATAATAGGCTTCCAGGGTCTCCCACGGCCAGTATTCTTCCTGATCCAGCCGAATGCCCAACCCGCGCCAGAAGTCAAAGTCAGTACGCCGGTCATGTTTTCCCGGAATAGTAGGGGGCACCGCTGCCTCACCGGCGACAATAACCGGAGTGGTGTTGTGAAAATTCCATAAAAAGTCGCGCTCCTGCCACATGGCACTCGGCAATACATAGTCCGCCAGCTGGGCACTGGGTGTCATAAAATAATCCACCACGACATAAAGATCCAGGCTCTTCAAAGCTTTATGGACAAGCTTGGTATTGGGTATGGTGACCATGGGGTTTGATGATAGCGTGATCAGCGCGCGCACGGGATAAGGATCACTGTAGGCGATCGCCTTGTAAAGCGAGGGTGCGGGGGCCATACAGGTATAGCCGAACATGTCACAGCGTTTGCCCCACACACGTTCCACATTGCCCTGGACCATTTCGTAACCGGGCCAGGAATAAAGCTTGAATTGATTTCCCAGAATCTTTTCGCGCTGTTCTAAAGGCAGCGCCTGCGGCATTTCAATCTCATGTTCGGTGATGAAAGGCGCCGGACCCAACAGTTCCTCTCCGCCCTTCACATCGACATTGCCCACAATGGCCGAGATGATGTGGCGTGCCGCTATGGCACCATAGGAATTGGGTTGATGGGCAACACCCATGCCCTCCATGGCACAGGAAGGCGTTTCGGTGGCAAACATACGAGCCGCCGCCTGGATTTGATCTGCCGGCACCCACGTGATCTCAGCAACTTTATCCAATGGATATTCCTTTGCGCGTTGCGCCAGCGCATCAAATCCATGGCACCATTTCGTGACAAACTCCTTATCGTAGAGATCTTCTTCGATAATGACATTGATCATGCCCAGTAGCAGGGCGCAGTCCGTACCCGGACGGAGCTGGAGCCATAAATCCGCCGCCTCGGCGGATTCCGAACGGCGGGGATCAATGACAATCAGTTTGGTGCCGTTTTTCTGAGCGCTTTCGATACCTTCCCAGATGGTCTGGTGGGAGTGCGGCGGGTTGCGCCCGATGAGCATCACGCAGCGGGTATTTGCAAGTTTTTCGATGTGCATCCAATACGGCCACCAGCCAAAAAGGGTTGTGGCCACCACCGCTGAATTGCCATGGCAGATCTGGGCCTGGCCACACTGGTTGGGACTGCCGAAAAGGTTCAGGAAACGCGAGTTAAATTCTTCATAAGTGCGGCTGGTGCCGGCGGTAACGCCCAGGGTTTCGGCGCCATATTTATCTTTGAGCACTTGCAATTTGGCGGCGATCTCATCCATGGCTTCATCCCAGGTGATCTGCTGCCACTTGTTTTCGCCTTTTTCACCGACCCTTTTGAGTGGATAATTGAGGCGGTCCGGGTGGTAAAATCGGTCTAAATCAGAGGCCCATTTGCGGGGACATTTCTTGATGGGTGAGGTGCTGACTTTGACAATCTGATTGTCTTCCACCTCGAGCTCGAGACGGCAGCGCGGTTTGCATCGAAAACAGATGGAATGCTTGATTTCTTTGGCCATTTTTCTAAACCTTCAACGTTAATAATCTCGTAAAAAGTCAGAAAGGCAACCTTTTTACGAGTGTGTTTTGTATTTGGTGTTTAGTATTTAGTCTTCTAACATGCTGAGATAGCATTAAATATTTCATACCAAACACAAAACACGAAACACCAAACACTTGATGAATTCGACTTTTTACGAATTCATCAATATTGAATCTAATATACGTAATTGTATGGATGGGTTGCCTGCTGAAGTCAACTCATATGATTTTAAGAAGTCCAAATTCTTAATTTACGTACAAGTCCCTCCGATCAGAAACCAATCCATAAAACCTCAAAAATGCAGATCATCTGGCTATCTGAAAATTTAGC
>CBDUUO010000569.1:0-2693 GCA_965370395.1 uncultured bacterium | reverse complement strand
GGAATATAGCCAATGCCACAGGTGAAAAAGCGGTTGCCAATTTCGATGAAGACAGTATTACGATGGCCGTGGCTGCGGGGCTCGAGGCCCTCGGCGGAATGGATCGTTCAATGGCAGAGGGAATATATTTCGCTTCCACCACTATGCCTTACAAAGAAAGGCTCAATGCCGGTATCGTATCCGCCGCGCTTGGTTTAAATGATCATATACGAGCCGCAGATTTTTCAGGCGGCCTAAAAGCCGGCACTAGTGCCTTGCTGTCTGCCCTGGACGGGATTGAGGCTAAAAGATTAAATAACATCGTTGTTGCGGTATCCGAATGCCGACTGGGAAAACCGTCATCGCCCCAGGAGCTGATTTTCGGTGATGCCGCCGCAGCCCTCGTTGTCGGGGATCAAGATGTGATCGCCGAATTCAAGGGGTCTTATTCCGTTACTTATGATTTTGCCGATCACTACCGGGGGCAGTTCGCTAAATATGATCGTCAATGGGAAGATCGGTGGATCCGGGATTTTGGATTTGATCAGTTTATTCCGGAAGTCGTTAGTGGTCTTCTGAGCAAATTCAGTTTGAAAATTGAAGATTTCACCAAAATCATTTACGACTGCCATTACCCAGCGGCTCGCAAAAAGCTCAACAAAATCCTGAGGATCGTACCGGAGGCGGATCAGAGTAATTTTCAAGCAGAAATCGGACAAAGCGGGACCGCTCAATCCCTGGTGATGCTGGTCAATGCGCTGGAAGAGGCAAAAGCGGGAGACAAAGTGCTGGTGATCAGCTTCGGCAGCGGGTGCGATGCCCTTTATTTCGAAGCCACCGAACATATTAACAATAAAGCGAAAAACAAAGGTATCTCAGAATACCTGGCCAACAAAGCGGAGCTGAATAATTACACCAAATATCTTGTTTGGCGCAATATTTTGCCGGGCGATGCCGGGTTGCGGGCCGAAGAAGACGTCTGGACCCGTTGGTCGGCACTGTGGCGTTCACGGAAAACGGTGTTAGGTCTTTGGGGCACAAAATGCAAAAAATGCGGCACCGTTCAAATTCCCCCCCAAAAGGTTTGTGTCAACGCCGAGTGCGGTGCAATAGGTGATATGGAAGACTACCGTTTCTCGGATAAAGTCGGGCATATTGCCAGCTTCACAGGTGATATGCTGGCGGCATCCTTAAATCCGCCCGCCATTTACGGCCAGATCGAGTTTGAAGGCGGCGGCAAGATGATGTTCGACTTAACCGATTGTGATCTGGATGAACTGGCCACCGGCATGGCGGTATCGATGAGCTTTCGCCGAAAATACTATGATGAAAAAAGGGACATTTCCGGCTATTTCTGGAAGGCGGTCCCTATGAAGGAGGTGAAATAAATGGCTACGGGAATTAAAAATAAAGTTGCCATAATAGGTATGGGATGCACACGTTTTGGTGAACGGTGGGAATCGTACGCTGAAGATCTGGCTGCCGAAGCCTTTGTAGAATGCCTGGAGGATGCCGGTATTGAGAAAAAGGAAATTCAGGCGGCCTATATCGGCACCCATATTGATGAGATAAATGTGGGCAAAGCGGCTGTCCCTTTAGGTGTGGCCTTAAAATTACCCTATATACCGGTGACGCGTGTAGAAAACTATTGCGCCACAGCCACGGAAGCATTTAGGGCTGCCTGCTATTCAGTGGCGGCCGGTGTTTACGACATTGTCCTGGCACTAGGAGTGGAAAAATTAAAGGACACCGGTTACGGGGGATTGCCCGCCAGCGTGGGGATGGGTGTTCAGCAATTTATGATGAGTGCCAACATGACCGCTCCGGGCATGTTCGCGCAACTGGCCACGGCATACAGCGCCAAATGGGGCATTTCCATGGAAAAAATTAAAGATGCCATGGCTCATGTTTCGGCCAAAAGTCATGCCAATGGTGGGTTAAACCCCAAGGCCCATTTGCGCAAGGCGGTTACCGAGGAGCAGATTAAGGCCGCACCCATGATCGCCTACCCTTTGGGACTTTTTGACTGTTGTGGGGTGAGTGACGGCGCGGCCTGTGCCATTATCACCACACCGGAGATTGCCAAAGATCTGAAAAAGAATCAGAACATCGTTAAAGTCAAGGCCTTGGCAGTATCTGTCAGCTCCGGTGAAGAGGCCATCGGCACCAGCTGGGACGGCGCCCATTTTGTCACTACTCGAATAGCGGCGACCAAAGCATACGAGGAAGCCGGAATTAAAGATCCGAGGAAAGAGCTGAGTATGTGCGAAGTCCATGATTGCTTTTCCATCACCGAGATGGTCACCATGGAGGATCTGCATATTTCCTCCAAAGGCGGTGCTTACGAAGATGTCATGAGCGGGTTTTATGATCTAAACGGGCAGGTTCCCTGCCAGGTGGACGGGGGCTTGAAATGTTTCGGTCATCCCATCGGGGCTTCGGGACTGCGGATGATGTATGCCATGTATGAACAGTTTCTGGAAAGGACGCCGGAGGATAGAAAAGTAAAGAACCCGCGGCTGGGACTGACCCATAATTTGGGGGGTATGCCGCATCAAAATGTGGCTGCGATAGCGATTCTCGGAATCGATTAGAGGTTTGTTAACGAGCTAAATCTCCAGTTGGGCGAGGGAGAAAAGCAAGAATGATGTTACAGTTGACTGAACTTGTCAAACCTTACAAAACAACTGATTTAAGCTGGCTCCATGAAAAGA
>CBDUUO010000568.1:0-2700 GCA_965370395.1 uncultured bacterium | reverse complement strand
ATTTTGGGTTCCCCGATAAATCGGGATTTACGCTTCGCTCCAACCGGCTTGTCCGGGCTAGGAGTCGTATGCTGCAAGTATTGTATCAGCTGTTTTAATATCCCGGTTGATCTGGTCTTTTAGCTCGGAAATATCGGCAAATTTCTTTTCATCGCGGATCCGCTCAATAAAATTAACCCGGATCTTTTCACCATAGATATTTTCGGCAAAATCCAGCAGGTGGACTTCTACTGTGAATTCATTATCATTGAAGGTGGGGCTGTACCCGATATTGGCTACGCCTTTGTAAAGCCGATTATGGTATTCCACCGTTACGGCATATATCCCTGTTTTGGGACAGAGTTCATCCTGCAGGTTGATATTGGCGGTGGGAATCCCCAGCAGCTTGCCCCCGCGGTCACGGCCTTTAATCACCAGTCCTCGGATTTGATAATGCCGGCCGAGCATTTTACGGGCCGGTTCGACCTCACCGGCCATCACCAGTTCTCTGATTTTGGTGCTGCTGATGTGATCAGAAACATTTCGAGCTGCTTTAATCCAATCGGCGACAATGACTTCATAATCCAGCTGAGAAGCAAAGGATTTTAAAACAGCCAGATTGCCTTCACGGTTTTTGCCAAACGTATAATCTCCGCCGACGATAATGGCCTTCATGCCGATCTTATCGATCAGCAAGTTTTTGATAAAATCTTCAGCCGACAGCGAAGCAAATTGTTTTGTAAAAGGGATGCAGATGAGCACTTCCATGCCGGAGCGCTCGATGAGTTCCGTTTTCTGTTCATACAGAGTAATTAGGGCAGGGTGGCCGTTTTTTTTTAAGACTCGCATGGGATGGGGTTCGAAGGTCATGGCAATTGATGTACCATCGATTGCGTCAGCCTTTTCGATGACTTCGTGGAACAGTACCTGATGTCCGATATGAACCCCATCAAAGTTTCCGATGGTGATGACGGCATTTTTAAACGGCTGCGTAATATTTTCTAGACGATCGACAATTTTCATAAGCGGCTTGCATCCAATAAACTATGTTGACATGCATAATAAAAAAAGATATTTAAAGCAACCCTTTAGGGCCTTTTACATCCATTGGCTGTTGTGCGTGCCGAAGTGGCGGAACTGGTAGACGCGCTAGGTTCAGGGTCTAGTGGGGGATTCCCCATGGGAGTTCGAGTCTCCCCTTCGGCACCATAATAAAATCAGCAGCTTACAAGAATATAGCCCTTCACCCGAAGGGCCATTTTTGTGTCTCTGGTAACGTTTTGGTAACATTTCCATCCTATCTTTGATACTGTATTTTAACCATTACTTTGTTTCTTTCAAGGCTATTTTCCTTTTGTAACCCATTTATAAATAAAGGCTAAAGTGTATTAATGAATTAACCGATATAGAATTTAGTTGACATATACCAAAAATGGTATATTCTTATATTATGGCATGGGTGGTTAACGTAAATAGGAAAGTTAAAAAACAGCTTGCAAAACTACCTAAAAAGATTGAATACGCACTTGTAACTTTGATTAGAGAGATTGAAGTTGCCGGTCCTGTAAGGGGAAATTGGCCAAATTTCGGATATTTAGAAAAGAAAAAATGCTATCATTACCACCTGAAGAAGGGTAAACCAACGTATGTTGCACTCTGGAAATCAGAAAAAGGCGAGGTTTACGTGGAGGTGATTTATGTTGGAACTCATGAAAAAGCCCCGTACTAGAAAGCGGGTTGCAAAAAAGGTTAAAAAAGCTGGTTCTTTGCCCTGGCGCAAACTTTTTAAGGAATACAAGGACGACGAGATCCCCGGTATCACTTTGCGTGGAGCGAGGACAAAGGAGGCCATGACTCAGAAAGAGCTGTCTGAAAAGGCAGGCATCCCTCAGGGCCATATCTCTGCAATGGAGAACGGTAAGAGGATGATTGGGAAAAGGATTGCACAGAAGTTGGGTAATGCCCTTGATGTCAGCTACAAGGTTTTCTTGTAGGATTCTGTAAAATAGACACAAAAAGCGCAGTTTCAATATTGCGCTTTTTTGTTGCCCTTGAGCACCACCCGCCGTAACTCGCCATAGCGAGGGGGGTACGATCTTTATAACTCTCCGTGTAATGCCTCGATACCCCTTAAAATGGAACCCATCAACCGATTGAGATCGCAAGCCATTTCCGGAATGAGAAACCTGCGCTTCTATCGTTGAATACGGACCCGGGTCATGGTCACCGGTTCCAGCGGGCTGTCACCGGGTCCGGTTTGCACAGATCCGATTTTGTTAACCACATCCAAACCTTTTATGACTTTTCCAAAAACGGAGTGCCGGTTGTCCAGGTGGAGTGTGGGTGCCAGGGTGACAAAAAACTGACTGCCATTGGTGTTGGGTCCGGAGTTGGCCATTGAAAGGATGCCCTCACTGACATGGCGCAATGTGGCATCAAATTCATCCTTGAACTGATATCCCGGGCCGCCGGTTCCGGTTCCCTGGGGACAACCGCCCTGAAGGACAAAGCCTTCAATGACACGGTGAAAGGTCAGACCGTCATAAAAGTTTCCTGCGCGGGCGGTCTCTTGGCGGCCTTCTGCCAGGTTGATAAAATTCCAGACTGTTTCCGGGCACTCTTTGGCGTAAAGTTCGGCTTCAAAATTTCCCAGACTGGTTTCAAATACGGCGATGGGTCGTTCAAGCTCTTCTTTGTAGTCAATTTTTTCACTCATCAATT
>CBDUUO010000567.1:0-2706 GCA_965370395.1 uncultured bacterium | reverse complement strand
TTTATTTCAGCTTGCTGGAAGACCGGGCGGGTTGAGGTCTGAACCCTTGTGGATAGAAATATAGTGATGGCGTTGGAAAAGTTCAAGCTGAGAAGATCGCCGGACCGGAAAAATTCAACTTCTTTTTGACCGGCGATTGGCTAGCAGTGTATTGATTTATTGGAACATCGCTACTCGATCTCAGCGAATACGGGCGTATCAATAGCCATCATCAGGCCCATCGAAGAACTTTGTGTTATACCGGTTGTCATAAATAGGTTCCGTTTGCCAGATTTCCTAACAAGCGAAATGTTTGTAAAAATGAAGAAAAATTATTAGAGCGTTTGGATCAGACCATATTGGAGGTTATCGACAACCCGCAGAAGACACAACAAACTACCGCTATCGGAACGTTATTTTGACAAACGCTCTATTGGGTTTGATTTTTCGAATTTTTTTTGATGATACTGGCATTGTAAGCTTCAACCAGAGCATCTCTTTCCTTTTGTTTTTTCATAAAATCTTGGCCGCGTTTATTGAAGCTATTAATCTTTTTATTATACTTTTCTACTTCTTCTCTGGTTTTGGCCTGTTTTTTATCTTCATCGAGTTGCTCCTTTTCTTTCAGCAATGCCTCATATTCCTGGTCTATTTCACTTTTTAGCTTCTCGATTTGTTTTTTAGCATCTGCAAGGCTTTCTGGTTCATCATCTGACAGGTCCGGAAAATTTGTCTGTTGATCTGCTGCCGCCTGATCTGTCTGATCTGCCTGATTTTCCTGGGTGGCTTCCTGCTCGGGGGGGGCTTCGCTTACCGATTCGATATAACTGCGAATTTTAGCCCGTTGCGCTACGGGTACCTGGTTGATATCATCGGTGAAATGTGTGTTGCCTTCTTCATCCACATATTTGTAAAATTCGGCAGCGGCACTTACTGAAAACATCAGAAAGGTGATTATTATAAAGATCTTGAGATAGTTCATCAATGATTTCTCCCTGGCTATGAATGGTTTTGATGATATTATAAAAATTTATCACATGCGGCTGCTGATTGCAAATTTGAGACTCAGGTTTTGCAGCCGCGGTCCTTGCAATCCGTAAGCTGTCAGCTGAATCACTGGATGATCCTGAGAATATTTTGGCTTCTCAGGTTCCTAAATTTAAATTTCGGCCAAAAAAGATTATACTTTAAAAAAAAAATCAGTCTGCTATCTTCGCATATGAAGCCAACAACCCTTCTGCGAAAGGAACCGCCATGCTAAGCGAAAAGGAGAAGCTGGATGCCCTGACTACCTTGGGAATTGATCTAAACCGGGTGCAGGACCTGGATATCATGATGGAACGAATTCTTACCGAGGCCCGGCGTTTTGTCAATGCGGATGCGGGCTCCATTTATATCCGGGAAAAGGACTTACTGCATTTCGCCTATACCCAAAATGACACCCTGCAACAGCGTCTGCCCGACGGGGAAAAACTGATCTATTCCACGTTTCACATGCCCATCAATGAGGAAAGCATTGCCGGCTATGTGGCTACCACGGGAAAACCGCTGAACCTGCCTGACGTTTATTCCATCGACCCCAGCTGTCCGTATCATTTCAGCAAGGGATTCGATAAAAAAACACGCTATGCCACGCGATCGGTGCTGACGATTCCGCTGAAAAATCATAATGATGATATCATCGGTATTCTTCAAATTATCAATGCCGAAGATGAGGCTAAAAATGTCATTGCCTTTTCGCAAAATGATGAGAAGATGATGCTTCACTTTGCCAGTATTGCAGCGGTCGCGTTGGAGCGCGCTCAAATGACCCGCGCCATTTTGCTGCGAATGATACGCATGGCGGAGATGCGTGATCCCAAAGAAACCGGTGCGCATGTAAACCGCGTCGGCAGCTATGCGGTGGAGCTTTACGAAAAATGGGCTAAAATACGCAATTTGAGTCAGAAGGAGGTCGATAAGCATCGGGATGTCCTGAGAATGGCGGCGATGCTTCATGATGTGGGTAAAATTGCCATCTCCGATTTGATCCTTAAAAAACCCGGTCGCTTTAACAAAGAAGAATTTGAAATCATGAAACAGCACACGGTGCTGGGAGCCCAGCTGTTTTCTGACCGCCAGTCGGATTTTGATGAAGCCGCGATTCAAGTCGCCTTAAACCATCATGAACGCTGGGACGGCCTCGGTTATCCAGGACATGTTGACCTTCAAACCGGAAAAGCTCTGAAAGGTTTTAAACAACCGGACGGCCGCCCGGTCGGAAAGAAAGCAGAGGAGATCCCGCTTTATGGGAGGATTGTTGCCCTGGCGGATGTATACGATGCGCTTTCATCCGTGCGCGTCTATAAGGAAGCCTGGGACGAATCCGAAGTGCTTGATAAGATCGAAAGTGAATCTGGACGCCATTTCGATTCGGAACTGGTGGAAATATTTTTTTCCAGCCTCGACTTCCTGCGTGCGGTGCAGCGCAGGTATCGGGATGAAGATTAGAACCTATCTCAAAAATGCATTAAAGAAAGTGCGCTAAAGTTCAAAGTGATCTAAAGTGACTAAAGTTAAGGAATTCTATCATTTTATTTTAATAATGAATGCTGGAGCGAAGCGACACCGAAACTTTAGGCACGTCTAACTTTAGTTCACTTTAGGCACCCATTTTTTTGTGACTTTAAATGTGATATATAAAAATTAGTTTTATTCTTCTCTTACGATTAACCATTAACCAATAAC
>CBDUUO010000566.1:0-2711 GCA_965370395.1 uncultured bacterium | reverse complement strand
GGCTGACATTGAGCCCGCCCTGAAAATTGAAACCTTTGAGTTCAGGAACACTCATCGTGGTTGGAGCGCCCCCCGCCAGCCAGGCTAAAAGCGGAAGCAAGATAAGAATGCCGACGGATACGCTAAAAACGGGAAATGTCATGCCGGTGTTTGCCTGTCGCTTGCGCGCCCAGCGGCGCAGAAAATATACACTTAAACAACCTGCCACAAAAGCGATGGCCATATAAATATGCGCTGGATGGGACTCCGGTACGGCAAAAACAAGGCCGCGATTACTCAAGAAAACACCCGTAAACAGACTCAGTGCCTGTCTGGGCATCGGGAGTATTTCATAAAAGAATGCATACCAGAAGAAAAGCTGCAACAGAATCGGTATGTCCTGAAAGACCTCAATATAAACAGCCGCCAGTCGGGATACCAGCCAATTCGCTGATAAACGCGCGACGCCGATAAATGTGCCGAGTATGACTGTTAGGATAACCCCGATAAACGAAACCAGCAGCGTATTTAAAACGCCAACCATTAAAGCGCGGGCATATCTGTCTGCAGCGGAATAGGAAATTAAGGATTCACCGATTTCAAAAGCAGCTTCCTTTTGAAGAAAACCGAATCCCGTGGCAATGGCTTGTCTTTCAAGGTTGGCATGGGTGTTGGAAATAAGATAATATCCCAGCAGTCCCACCATGGCCAAGACGCCCAGCTGGTACAGAATCGATCGTATACGCGGATCATACAAGAAAGCAACTTTATCCGACGGTGTGCTTGTGCTGGCGCCTGTGTTTTCCTTCATCATCAAATCCAGGTTCGTAAAAGGTAAGCTACTATCACACGCTTAGAAAGTTGGAATTCTTTTTTTACAAAAATTATAAAAAGGTGCCACTGGCAGTGGCACCTTTTTAAATTGAATAATTATTTAAACGGCGGTGCATACATTAAACCGCCCTTTGTCCACAGTTCATTCAAACCACGCTCAATTTTAAGGGGGGTATTGACACCGACATTGCGTTCAAAGACCTCACCATAGTTTCCGACTTGTTTGATGATATTATATGCCCACTTTTCATCAATTCCCAATGCTTTGCCATTACCTGCGGTGACACCTAAAAATCTCATAACTTTGGGGTCCAAGTTTTTAAGCATTTTATCTACGTTTTTGGAGCTGATTCCCAGCTCTTCAGCAGCAATCATCGCCAAAACCGAAAAATTAACAATATCGTACCACTGGTCGTCTCCATGGCGTACGACAGGTGCCAGGGGTTCTTTGGAAATTAATTCCGGCAAAATCATGTAATCAGCCGGATTGGGAGCAACGGACCGGGTTGAGGCCAACTGGGAAGCATCCGAAGTCAGGACGTCACAGCGTCCGGCAAAAAAGGTTTTCGCCAGTTCAGGGGTGCTCTCAATAACAACCGGTTTCATCTTCATATTGTGGGCCCTGAAATAATCCGCCACATTAAGCTCGGTGGTCGTACCCGGCAACACGCACACCGTGGCACCATCGAGTTCTCTGGCGCTTTTCAAACCCAATTTCTTGGGCACCAAAAAGCCCTGGCCATCATAATAATTAACATGAACAAAATTCAGACCCAAAGCGGTTTCACGGCCCAATGTCTGCGTACAGTTCCTTGTCAAGACGTCGATTTCACCCGACTGTAAGGCTGTAAAACGGGTTTTGGCTGATAAGGGAACGAATTTTAATTTGTCGGGAACACCAAAAACCGCCACGGAAATAGCGCGGGCAGTATCGACATCCAGACCGCGCCACACCCCTTTTTCATCTGGTTTGGAGAATCCAAACAAGCCTTCATTTACACCGACTGAAATTGACCCTTTGGCCCTGACATCTTCTAATGTTCCGGCCAGCGCAAAGCCTGCGGTCAGAACCACCGCCATAACGACAACTACACATAATGTGAAACGTTTCATAATTTTCCTCCTCTTCTTTTAAATTGAAGGTTTCCCCGACGGAATTTATTAAAACAACAAGACCGTCGATGTCAATTCTGGCTAGCAAAGCCAAACTCTTAAATACCCCATTCCAATTTAAACAGACTCAGGAAATCTTAATCAGAAAAATGAATGTTCCTCATCAATTAAACAACTGAAATTAAATAAGATGGCTATAACAGAAAGAAGTTAGGTTTGGCAATAAAAATATACTGCCGAGAAGTCGCCAGTTCAATTTCTGTGAATAGCAATCTGATAGACCTTGTAACTGATGGTATTTGCAAATCATTGGATACATCAATCTACCATCAAAAAGAATCCCCGTTAAGTTTGCATGCATTTCGGCCGATATTAAGGTTATCATTATTTCAGGGGTCGGGAAGTTTCCTTATTCCAAGCTTGTCATTCCTGCGCAGGCGGGAATCCAGAAACGTTCTGCTGACAAAGCTGGATGCCCGCCTGCGCGGGCATGACGGGAAAAACACCCCGACCCCTCAATTATTTATTAAACTGAGAAAAGCATCTACTTTTAATGGAACGGATGCATTTAAGATCCAATTTCTGCATCTGAGGAATAAAAAAATGACGGCATCTGATACGCTGTCCGGAAAATACCCGGTTATTGCGCGCTTATTTGAGTTGACATTTCTTTAAATTTTTCTTATTAATTCAAGCGTATATTATTCAGATCAAACCAAAAGTCCTTTAACGATAACTGCTCACGGCTAGTGATATCTACTTATAACTGAAATGACGACATATAT
>CBDUUO010000565.1:0-2722 GCA_965370395.1 uncultured bacterium | reverse complement strand
ATTTTAGGTTGCAGAGAAGTTAAATTCGTGTTTTAAATTTTCAACCTTGTCGTATTAAAAAAAAAATAGGCTGAATTATAACGACAGTGCACAACTAAAACACCGTGAAGAGGTTGTTGTTATGCTATCGAAATCATTCAAAAAAACATCTTTAAAAAAGAGAGGCGTTGCCGTTTTTAATCTGGCGGCAGCCGGTGTGCTTGCCGCTGTGCTGTTGCTTAGCGGCTGCGTCATGGTGGGGCCGGATTTTGTCAAGCCTGAAGCACCGGTGGAGACAGAATGGATGGAAGCCCGCGATCCGGAAATTAAAACCGAATCTTCAGATTACAAGGAGTGGTGGACGGTATTCAATGATCCCGTGCTCAATAGCCTTGTTGAGAGCGCCTATCAGCAGAACTTGCCGCTGCAGATTTCCGGAATTCGAATTCTTCAGACCCGGGCCCAGCTGGGCGTGCTCATCGGCAATGTCTATCCCCAGGTGCAACAGGGAAGAGGTGGTGCCAATTACAATCGCCTTAGCGAAAACGCGCCAAATTCGTTAGGAAGTGACGATACATTCTGGCAATATGATGCCGGCTTCGACGTCGCCTGGGAGCTCGACATCTGGGGCAAATTCCGGCGTGCGATTGAGTCCGGTGTGGCCAATCTGGAAACAACCATCGCGAACTATGACGATGTTCTGGTCTCGTTAACCGCCGAGGTGGCCCGCACCTATGTTCTGCTGCGTACATTTGAAGAGCGCCGCGAGATTGCCAGAGAAAATGTGAAAATCCAGGAGCGCTCCCTGCAAATCGCCGAAATTCGGTTCAAGGCCGGAGCGGTCACTGAGCTGGATGTGGTGCAGGCCAAATCGTTGTTAAAAAATACCGAAGCATTCATTCCGCGGTTCGAGGCCAGTATTCGCCAGATCAAAAACGCACTCGCCATCCTGATGGGCAAGCTGCCGGGTGAAATCGATTATATGATCGGCGGAGCCAGGCTTATTCCCAAAGCGCCACCGGAGATCGTGGTCGACATCCCGGCTGAGTTAATGCGCCGCCGGCCCGATATTCAGCTGGCCGAATATCAAATCGCCACCCAGACCCCATTGATCGGGGTATCCAAAGCCGACTTATTTCCAACCTTTGAACTGTTCGGTTCCTTCGGACTGCTGACAAGTAGTTCCAGAAACACCAAGTCCGGCGGCCCCAAAGGAAGCAGTTTCAGCGACCTGTTTGAATCCGACAGTTTTGAATTTTTCGGAGGGCCGTCTTTTCGCTGGAACCTTTTTAACTATGGCCGCATCAATAACCAAATGCGTGTGGAAGATGCCCTTTTACAGCAGCTGATTGTCAACTATGAAGACACCGTGCTCAGAGCGCATCAGGAAGTCGAAGATTCGATGATCGGTTTCTTACGAAAACAGCAGGAAGCAGGATTTTTGATGGACAGTGTTAAGGCCTCCCAGCGGTCGGTGGACCTTTCAATGCTTCAGTACAAAGAAGGCCTGGTCGATTACCAGCGTGTGCTGGATTCCCAGCGGTTTTTAACAGACCAGCAGGATGTGTGGACGGCAACCCGAGGAGATGTCATTGTCAATCTGATAGCCATGTATAAAGCGCTGGGTGGCGGCTGGCAGATCCGCGAAGGGCAGGAATTTGTCTCCAAAGATAATATGCAGGAAATGGGAAAACGCACCAACTGGGGAGATTTGCTCGAGCCGGAAGCACTGGCAACACCGGCTTCAGCCAAGGGACGCCAGCAGTGGCGCTGGCCGGACTGGTAAACCTTTTATTTGAATAGATTTATATTTTCTTCATCACTTTCTGGGGTAAAAGTGAGGGCTCGGGGAGTTTTTTATTCAAACCCTTACAGCGAGCGCATGAATGATCTTGGGATAGTCGCGAAAACCGGGTCCGCCGCAGGCGGATCTGAGTGCATTAGGGATCGTTGCGAAAGGACATGGATCGGCGGGGTGCTGCAGATCGCAAAACCGATTAAGTAGTGCGGGCCACCGTGCCCGCTTCGTTTGGGTCGGCTCGGTGTCCGACCCTACTTTTTTACTAAATCTTATTAAGCAAAACTGAAGGAAATCAATATTTTCTCCTTTTGTTTTGCTTAGCATTTTTGCCTTTTCTTGTCCGGGCTCAAAAAATACTTACATTTCATGCTGTTAAGATTTTTTTCGAAATGAATTTACAAAAATCTCGCTAAGAAAGGAGCGTTCCAATGAAACAGGTGACCTTTATTACGCTTCTCCTGTTTTTTTCGATCTTGCTTGCCGGTCCGGTTTTCGGACAGGATCCGATTGTCTATCCTGCCCAGGGTCAGAGCGAGGATCAAATGGAGAAAGATAAATACCAATGTTATTCCTGGGCCAAGAACCAAACCGGATTCGATCCCATGAAAACGCCCACAACGACATCAGGGCCGCCAGGCAAAGAGAAGGAGGTCTGGGGTGCCGGTAAGACAGGGGTGGCCGGCGGTGCGACCGGGGCAGTAGTCGGTGGTCTAACAAAGGGCAGAAAAGGCGCAGTTAGAGGCGGCCTGATTGGTGCCGGCACCGGTGCCTTAATCGGAGGCGTGCGAAGTTCGAATCAGCGTAAACGCGAACAGCAAAAGCGTAAAGATTGGGAACGCAAAGAGACAAATAATTATGCGCGCGCACGCAACGAATATAACCGTGCCTTTGGTGCTTGCATGGAAGGGCGAGGATATTCGGTTAAGTGATTTTAGATTTTAG
>CBDUUO010000564.1:0-2724 GCA_965370395.1 uncultured bacterium | reverse complement strand
AGAAATACAGAATGCAAAGAAAAGAAAATAGACGCAATTCCATAAATATTCAATCTTTACAAGACAGTGAAAATATTCCAATACATTTTATTTGCCACAAAATGCACAAAAATAACAACTAAAATACTAGAGTACAACCATAGTATAGCTTTGGCTGGATCCGGGTTCCGGGATATCATCATTATTTTAAAAGGAGCAAACCATGGGGAAAAACCTCAAAATCGTTATAGTCGATGACAACACGGATTTCCTTTTTACCATGGAAACCTTTCTTCAAAGAAATGGTTTTGAGGTGCAAACGGCTGATGACGGTCAAAAGGGATTTGATTTAATTAAAAAAGAGCGCCCCGACCTGATTCTGCTCGATATCATGATGGAGACCCTGTTCTCCGGATTTGAGGTTTGCAAGCAGGTCCGATCCGATGATGACCTGAAGGATATTCCCATCATCGGCATCTCCGGCATGAGAGATGAATTGGATATTAACTACAGCGAGTGGCCGGATTATGAATATTTCCGACCGGACACCTTTTTGGAAAAACCGGTCGACAAACAGCGGCTGCTGCAGCTGATTCCGGAAGTGCTCCAGAAAGCACAGAAACGCAAGCGCAGTCCCAAGTGGAAAAAAGAAATGGAAAAAGATTGGGCCCAAAAGGCATCTCAAAAATAGCGACCCTGATCCATCGGAAAGCAACAAAGCCCTGTTCTGCATTTTTCTCATTTTTTCACGGCTTATAGTGGTTGTCAAAAAAACGTTGCGGTATTCAAACGTTTTTTTCTACAACCGTACAAGCGCTTATACCCCTATTCCTTAATTTGGAACATTATTATGGAAAGCGGTATAAAATATCATTCTGATCCACCGCCTTCGTGTCGTTCCGCTTTGAGTTTGGTCTGAGACACCCGGCGCTTTTGGGAATTGTATATCTTTCGTGTCAAAATATATAATAAGGATGTCGCCGGATAATGTTCGACTATCTCTTCTACACCTCTCTTATTGTTTTTCTCCTCGGCTTAATCTATAAGATTTCAACCTGGTTTACCAAAAAAATCGGGATCTTAGGAAAGGATATCACGGCTGCGCAACGGGTGCAGTCAGCCGTTAGAGGCATCATAAATGTAATTTTCAGCTCTAAAATCCTCACCCTCCTCAAAGCCGTTGTGCTGGATGTCTTATTTCAACGCCGCATTTTAAAAGAAAGCGTTGCCCGCTGGTTGGCGCATATGTTGATATTTTACGGATTTATGCTGCTGCTGCTCATGCATGCCCTGCAATCCGTGGTATCCGAAGCGTTATTTAGCGAGTATTATTCAACGGTAAATCCGTTTTTCTTTTTGAGGGATTTTTTCGGCGTCATGGTGCTGGCGGGTGTGATCCTGGCGGCGGTTCGCCGCTACCTTGCAAAGCCGCAGCGGCTTCGAACCGGCGGCATGGATCATTATGCCATCATGATCGTGGCGGTGATAATGCTGTCCGGAATCGCCCTGGAAGGTCTTAAAATTGCCTCCCACAGCGAATTTATGAGAATGGTTGAAGACTATGCCGGCCTGGATGATGAAGATGAAATTGAAGCCCTTGAGGCGGTCTGGGTAAGAGACTACGGTACGGTCTCACCCAACGCCGAAACGCCTTTTGACGAGGAGCTCATAGAGGCCGGCCGTGAAGTGCACGAGAGCAACTGTATGGATTGCCATGCATCTGCCAAATGGGCGTTTAACGGCTTTGCCGCGGCCAAACTCATCAAACCGGTAGCGTTATGGCTGGACGGAAAAGACGGTGTCACCCTGTTGTGGTATATTCATTTCATCGCCTGTTTTATCGGGCTGGCCTATCTGCCCTTCAGCAAGATGTTTCACCTGTTTGCCGCCCCCTTGAGCCTGATTACCAACCGGGTCATGGATCCGGCCAAATCTTTGCCGGCCAACATCCTCACCCGTCAGGTTATGGAACTGGACGCCTGTACCCACTGCGGAAGCTGCAGCCTGAACTGTTCTGCGGCCATGGTGTTTGAGGCCATCGGCAACGAATACATTCTGCCTTCCGAAAAAATGACCTTGCTCAAGCAGCTGGCCTCCGGCAAGAAACTCGATGATGCGCAGATGCGGGCCATCCAGGAGGGTGTTTATCTGTGCACCAATTGCGACCGCTGTACCGTGCACTGTCCGTCCGGAATCCGGTTAAAGGAATTGTGGTACAGTGTCCGCGAGGCGCTTTTGGAAAGCGGGCCGCCGCTGCCGCTTGTTTTGAGCCCCTTTTCTTTCGCACGCGGATTAATCATTCAGGAAAACCTCCCGGCGGATAGTTATACCCAACCGATTGAAAATGCACGCCGGGTGGTCGGCGGCCGGTTTGTCAATTTGATGAATCCAGACACCCCCATCCCGCTAAATACGCAGACCACCGCAGAAACTCAGGCGGCCATAAAGGATAGCACCTATACCCATTGCTTTAGCTGCCAGAGCTGCACAACGGTGTGTCCGGTGGTCGAGAACTATGATGACCCCGAGCAGGTGCTCGGACTGCTGCCCCATCAAATCATGTGCAGTCTGGGCCTGGGATTAACCGAGATGGCCTGCGGTGCCGGCATGATCTGGGATTGTTTGACCTGTTACAAATGCCAGGAAAACTGCCCGCAGCAGGTCGAGGTGTGTGACGTTTTATATCGATTGAAAAATACCGCCGTAGCATCCATCGAGCGTTAACGCTAAATTGATGGGTATTCG
>CBDUUO010000563.1:0-2725 GCA_965370395.1 uncultured bacterium | reverse complement strand
GCTATATCAATGAACCATTAAATGATCAAGATTTTACCTTGATTTCAGCCCCTGTTTCTGACAATATCACTCTCTTCGGTTGGAAATAACCGAATCGTTGGTGGATGATCATGCCGGCGAAATAACGGCTGGGAGGTTTTCCATGTTTAAAATTGTAAAAAGAGAAGAGATGTCCGACGGGACCGTGGTCCTCAATGATATTGAAGCACCCATGATCGCCCGCAAGGCCAAGCCCGGTCAGTTTGTGATCCTGAAGGCCAATGAAACCGGTGAACGCATACCGCTGACCATGGCTGAAACGGATCCTGAAAAAGGAACCATCACCGTCATCTATCAGGTGGTTGGCAAGTCGACCGCGCTTTTTAAGACCTTACAGGTCGGTGACGGCTATCAGGATGTGATCGGACCCCTGGGGAAGGCGACTCATGTTGAAAAAGTCGGCAATGTGGTCTGTGTGGGTGGCGGCACCGGAATCGCCGTGTTACATCCGATCACCCGGGCGCTGAAGGAAATCGGCAACCATGTGACCTGTATTGTTGGAGCGCGAACCAAGGACCTGCTGATTCTTGAAGATCGAATGAAGGCTGCATCCCATGAACTGCGGGTCTGTACTGACGATGGCTCTTACGGACATCATGGTTTTGTCACCGATGTGCTAAAAGACATCCTGGAAAAAGAGCAAATAGACCTGGTCGTTGCGATCGGACCCGTCCCCATGATGAAGTTCGTTTCTCTGATGACCAAGGAGTTTAATGTGCCAACTCTGGTCAGTCTGAACCCGATTATGGTAGATGGCACCGGCATGTGCGGTGGTTGCCGGGTGACAGTTGGCGGTCAAACCAAATTTGCCTGTGTTGACGGACCTGAATTTGACGGACACCAGGTAGATTATGACGAACTCATGCTCCGTTTACAGGCCTATTGTGAAAATGAGAAACAGTGCTATGAAGAATTTTGTATAATGGATTCATGATGATCTCGTAAAAAGTCAGAAAAGCAACCTTTTTACGAGTGTGTTTTGTTTGCGGAGGACAATATGGCGGAAAAGGCGACGAAAAAAGAGAAAAGAGAAAAGATTCCCCGGCAGCCCATGCCGGAGCAGGAACCCAAGGTTCGAGCGAAAAATTTTGATGAGGTTCCCTTTGGCTATAGTCCGGAAACAGCTATTAAAGAGGCCCAAAGGTGTCTGCAATGCAAAAAGCCGGGTTGTGTGGCCGGCTGCCCCGTTGAGATTGATATACCGGGCTTTATCCAACTGATAAAAGAAGAAAAATTTACCGAATCCATTCGAAATATCTGGCAGAAAAACAGCCTGCCGGCAGTTTGCGGGCGGGTCTGTCCCCAGGAAATCCAGTGCGAAGGCCTGTGTATCGTCGGCAAAAAAGGGGAGCCGGTCGCCATCGGCAATCTGGAACGGTTTGTAGCCGATTGGGAAAGAGAAAACGGCACCGGTGCGTTACCTCCAACAGCGGATCCCACAGGGAAAAAAGTGGCCGTTGTGGGTTCCGGACCCGCCGGCTTGACCGTTGCCGGTGATCTGATTGCCAAAGGTCATGAGGTAACGGTGTTTGAAGCATTTCACAAGTCGGGCGGCGTGCTCGTATATGGTATTCCCGAATTTCGGCTCCCGAAAGATATTGTTGCGCAGGAAGTCAATTTTCTTGAAAGACTGGGTGTAAAGGTTGAATGCAACCAGGTGGTCGGGAGAACCATCACGATCGATGAGCTTTCTGAGGAAGGCTATGAGGCCGTTTTTATAGGGGTTGGCGCCGGTCTACCGGTTCTGTTGGATGTTCCCGGGAAAAATCTTGTCGGCATCTATTCTGCCAACGAATACCTGACGCGCTCCAATCTGATGAAGGCTTACCTCTTCCCGGAGTATGATACGCCTATTATTAAGGGTAAAAATGTGGTTACCCTCGGTGCCGGAAATGTGGCGATGGACTCAGCCCGCACCGCTTTGCGTTTGGGCGCGGAGAACTCCCGCATCGTTTATCGACGTTCAAGGGTTGAGGTGCCGGCAAGGGGCGCAGAAGTTCACCACGCCGAAGAAGAAGGGGTCGAGTTCTTTTTTCTGGCGGCACCAATGAAATTTATTGGAGATGATAAAGGCCGCGTTATCGGGATGGAATGCCTGCAGATGGAACTGGGCGAACCGGATGCCTCCGGGCGGCGTCGGCCGGTTGCGGTAGAAGGCTCAGAATTTGAACTGGACTGTGATCTGGTGATTGTGGCTGTGGGTACCGGGGCCAATCCCATCCTGACACAATCCACCGATGGCTTGAGTTTAAATAAATGGGGCTACATCGATGTGGCTGAAAAGACTGCCAAAACCACCAAAAAAGGTGTGTGGGCCGGCGGCGACATTGTAACCGGTTCGGCAACCGTCATATTGGCAATGGGCGCCGGGAGAATAGCGGCCAATTCGATTCATGATTATCTCACGCTCGGCTGGTAGCCGGTTTCTGTTCAGAAACGGCCCTTTTCCGCAATCTCTGTGCCTGCCCTGTAGGACTCAGATCCTATTTCACGGGGCGATTTGTTTTGTTGGCGGCTCCAACTAAAATCCCCTGCCCGCCGTAGCTATCTGCTAAGCCCCTGTCACCCGCAGAAGTTTGCTGCGGAGGATAAAAAGACGGGTCCTCCTGCCCCATGAGTTGTCCTCCTGAGACATAGAATAAGTGTAGTGATCGCATCTCTATTGCGATTTGCGGTCAACCTATTA
>CBDUUO010000562.1:0-2732 GCA_965370395.1 uncultured bacterium | reverse complement strand
GATTAACAAAATCGCGGTCATCGGTGCGGGGAATATGGGCAGCGGCATTGCCCAGAAGATTGCCCAGGAAGGTCTCAACGTCGTCCTGGTGGATATCAAAGAAGAATTCGTGGAACGCGGTATCAATATAATCCGCCAAACGCTAAAAGAGGCGGTCGAGCGTAAGATTCTTGGTTCAGAACAGGTTCACGATATCCTCTCGCACATCATCGGCACATGCGACTTTAAAATGGTGGCAGACGCCGATTTGGTTATAGAAGCCGTATTTGAAGACAAGCAGGTCAAATTCGATCTTTTTGAAAAACTGGATCGGATCTGCTCCGAGAAGACCATTCTGGCAACCAACACCTCCAGTTTCTACGTTCACGAATTTGCCCAAAAAACCTCCCGCCCGGACCGCTTTGTGGGGCTGCATTATTTCTATCACCCGGCTAAAAATCACCTTCTGGAAGTCATCCCCCATGAAAAGACCAGCGCCGAAACCCTGGAAAAATCGCTTCTGGCGGCCAAGCTTCAAGGTAAAACCGCCATTGTCGTAAAAGATGCGCCCGGCTTTGCCGTTAACCGATTCTTTGTACCGTTTTTAAATGAGGCCGCCCGCATGCTGCAAGAAGGCGTGGCCGATATTGCCACCCTTGAAGAAGCCGCAAAGCAGGCGTTTAAAATCGGTATGGGTCCTTTTGAGCTCATGAATGTCACCGGAATTCCCATCGCCGTGCACGCCTCTACCACCCTGGGAAATGAACTGGGGCCGTTTTACGCCACTGCCGACATCATAAAAGCCCAGATGGAAAAGAATGAAAACTGGGATCTAACCGGCGATGTCGATGAATCCAAAATCCCGGCAGCCAGGGATCGATTTTACGGGGTGTGCCTCGGAGTCGCAGCAGCGTTGGTGGATGAAGGTGTCGCTTCCATTGAGGACACGGATCGGGGTGCTAAAATCGGTTTGCGCTGGCTGCTGGGCCCCTTTGAAATCATGAATAAAATCGGCGTCGCAAAAACGTATGATGCCGTAGAAGCCATTACCCGAAAATACCCTGATTTCAAAATGCCCAAAGTCCTCGCAAAGCAAAATGAAATCGGCCAACCCTTTGCCTTTAATTTTGTCGATCTGGAAATTAAAGGTACGATCGCCTATATCACCATCAACCGCCCGGAAGCGATGAATGCCTTAAACGAAACGGTGATGGCCCAGCTCACCCGGCGATTTGAAGAAGCCGAAAAGAACCCGGAAGTTACGGCCATTGTGTTTCAGGGCGCCGGCAAAGCATTTGTGGCCGGAGCAGACATAAAGTATTTTGTCGACAAGATAAAAGCAGACAAAATTGCAGATATCGCTGAATTCACCCGCAAGGGTCACGAACTGCTCCTTAAAATCGAAAATTCAGAAAATTTGACCATCACCCTGCTCGACGGGTTGTCTTTAGGCGGCGGCAGCGAGTTGGCTCTCGCCTGCCAGGCGGTCATTGCGACACCTGCCGGATCCATGGGATTTCCCGAAACCGGTATCGGCATTTTTCCGGGATTGGGCGGTATGCTGCGCATGGCCCGTTTTACCGGGCCGGAGCTATCCAAATATTACGTTTTTACCGGCATCCCCATCAGCGCTGACGATGCCCGGGCGCTCGGCATCGTTACCCGTCTGGTCGCTCCGGCTGAAGTGGAGTCCGCCATAAAGGAACTGGCATCACAGGGAAAACCCGATAAATACAAACAGCATGAAATCCCTGAAAAATTTAAAATACTGGCTCAAGTGTGCAGCAGTGAAAACGTAACCCGGCTGCTGGCCGGAAAGCTGCCCGAGGGCGTGCCGGAGGAAATCGCAGCCAAAACGGCCAAAGTCATCGGCTACAAAGCACCGCTGGCACTCAAGCTGGCCAATGAAATCATCGACCAGCAGGTCGGACAATCAATGAGCGCAGCAGTGGAAATTGAACTCGGGCGCGCGCAAGATCTTTTCAGCACGGCTGACGCCCTGGAAGGTCTTTCATCACTGGGCCGCAAGAAACCCGAGTATAAAGGAACATAATGGGCATGACACGTCAGGAGGAACTGGCGCTTCAGGGGTGGGAAAGACAGACGACCTACGATGAGCCCCGGTTGTCGGAAATGGCTGAAATGTATAAGGAAATCGGCCTGGAAGTTCATCTGGAGCCTTTTCATGCCGATGAAGAGCCCGGCTGCACCGGTTGTATGGAAATCATGCCGGAGTTATACAAAACGATCTATACCCGCAAGAAGTCTTGATTGAGCGTCTCGCTCAGCGTCAATTGTTAGTTGTCTGTTGTCCGTTGAAATTGTTTGAGGGCTCTGATAAAAATCATTGCGAATTCACAACGGACTACTGACAACGGACGACAAACTTCTACCAATTGGGTGACGCCACTACAAGAATCACTAAATCCTCATTCTCATTATTCAACAGGCTATGTTTCGAACCGGTCGGTATCCAGGTGGCATCGCCCGGCCCGATCTGACGATTTTCATCATCCACGGCCATTTCACCAGAACCGCTCAGCACAAAATAGATTTCCTCCATGGGGTCTACATGCGCTTCGATTTTCTTTCCCGGTGCCAGAGTCGCAATCGCCAGAAAGCCAATTTCCTGTAATATTCGACGATCCAGTATCATCTGGGCTATCGCACCCCCATGGGCCAGATAGGTGGTTTCCATAACTGCTTTGTCCTTTATATTTCGGATAATCATAAAATTTTCCTTTCTTAAACCT
>CBDUUO010000561.1:0-2755 GCA_965370395.1 uncultured bacterium | reverse complement strand
CGGTCAATTTTTAAAGGCAAACGGATATTTCCATGATTGAACATGGCCGCACCATTCAATATGACCTCAAATATCAGGACAGCTACAGCCGGAAGACCAAAGATGACCACAACCGACAACTTAATGCCCATGGATAAGATAATCTCAATCGGGTGGAAACGCAATCCGGTTGTCACATCATAATCCAGGTCTGCATGATGCACCATGTGCAGACGCCACAAAATCGGAATTGCATGAAACATAACATGTTGCAGGTAAATGACCAGATCCAGCACCATAATTCCGACAACGATATCCAGCCAGTACGGCAGATCAAAATTGTTTAGAAGGCCCCACCCGCGCTCCTGAGCTTTTACGGCCATATTTACGGCCAGAACCGGAAACAACAGGCGCACCAGCAAGGGGTTCATGAAGGTGATGCCTAGGTTGCTGACCCAGCGAACCTTTTTGGAAGTGGTCAAACCGCGGCGCGGGGCCAGAAGTTCCCAGAGCGCCACGAGGGTAAAAATAAGGAAGAAAAAACCTAACCGTATTGCATTTTCACTGTGTATCATTGCACTATTTGTTAAAGTCCTGCCTTTTAAATGCAAAGTCTTTTACTCGACCTTATTCTGCTTTCTCTTTGTCATTCCGGTTTCTACCCGAATAGCACAGAGACCCAGATCCTAATCGCCGCAATGGCGATCAAGGCTGCTAACGCTCGTCTCAGTCCCAAAACCGGCACTCTCCGACTAACTATGCTTCCTACGCGCGTAGCCGGTATTACGGTCAGCACGATCGGCACAGCCATCAGCCACTCGATCTGACCCGTGGCGGCCTTGCCGATAAACCCGGCCATAGATGAGAGCAATACAATTGCCAGGTTACTACCGATGGCGATTCTTGTAGGGATCTGGACAAACGAAGTCATCAGCGGTATGAGGATGAACGATCCGCCCTGGCCAACCAATCCTCCCAGTAATCCCACCGCAGAAGCCGCAGTCACTGCACGCCACCGATGGAATGCAAGACATTCAACATCAGGATTCTCGCATTCTCCCTTTACCGGTATCAACAGCAAGAAAGCTGCGCTGAAGGCAAGGCCGGCGAAAATAAAAAGCAAGATTTGGTTCGAAACATAACCGGCGCCGGCACCGCCTACCATCGCAGCGATAAAAATGCTGATACCCATATACAGGGATAACCGCTCAGATACCATCCGGAATTGACGGTGTGACAGAGCTCCGGAAACACACGCCACAAGCCCCTGTACGATCGTTAACCCGGCAACTATTCTCATCGGTAAGGGGGGGTCAAACCCAAATAAAGGCGGTACGTAAAGGAGCAGGGGAGCCATAACAATTCCGCCACCGATACCGAGCATTCCGGACAGAAAGCCGGTTACAAGTCCAAGTCCGCCGATCAAAAAATAAATACCCATAGCCCTATACTACCGTTATCCCAGCAGGACCGTCTATGATTTCCCCCACTCGAACCGCCGATTGTATCCCGGCGGCATGAAGGGCTTTCAAGAGCGCTTCTGCCTGAGCGTGCGGAACCGAAAACAAAAGCCCCCCGGAGGTCTGGGGATCATAGAGCACTTCCTCCTCGATACTGGAAAGCGAAACTTGAAGCTCCATATTTTTCTGAGCCATACGTCGGTTTTCCTGATTGCTCTCGGTGGTTTCGCCCTTCCGATACATATCAAGCACACCAGGATAGAGCAGTAAATCCGAATATTTCAAGATAGCCCTTGATTCGCTGCCAAGAGCAATCTCGAGTAGGTGGCCGGCGATTCCAAAACCGGTGATATCTGTGCACGCATGCAATTCGAATTTAAGAGAGACTTCCATGGCCGGACCGTTAAGTGCCGCTACGGACGGTAGCACTTCTCGCTCAACATCCCTGTACGGCATTTTTCCGGAACGGACGGCGTTAAACAGAACTCCAGTGCCGATCGGCTTCGTCAAAATTAAGGCATCTCCGGGCCGCGAGCCGGCGTTGGTGACGATGCGATCAGGATGTACCACTCCGTTTACGCAGAGGCCATACTTGGGTTCTTCATCGTCCACGCTGTGACCACCCACGAGACAGGCGCCTGCTTCCACTACCTTGTCGGAGCCGCCATGGAGAATTTCTTTAAGCAGTCCCATGTCTAGATGTTTTGAGGGAAACATCACCACGTTTAATGCGGTCAGAGGGTGACCGCCCATGGAATAGATATCCGAAATCGAGTTTGCGGCCGATATCTGACCGAACCAGTAAGGATCATCCACCGGTGGTGTGATGAAATCGATTGTATTGATCATTGCGATCTCATCGGTGAGCCGGTACACTGCTGCGTCGTCGGAAGTCTCGATTCCGACCAACAGGTTTGAATCTGATGGTGGGCTCAGACCTGAAAGAGCGTCCGACAGAGCCGCCGGACCAATTTTTGCCGATCAACCGCAAGTACGGGCAAGCCCGGTGAGCGTCTTTTTTTTAAATAATTCCATTGAAAGTTTCTCCTTTTAGGGACCATACGCCCTGGTTTTTTGATTTTTGTTCTCCCTATTCTGTATTAAAGAAAGATTCATGCGATTTTATCTGATTTTGGTCTTCTTTTTTTGAGATTCGGGCGGAGGGAAGCCAAGTTTTTTGCAAATGACTTCTTCCAGTTTTTTATCAGAAACGTCTGATCCCTCCACCACGATCTCTTCGCCCACCATGACCGCCGGTGCGACCGGCAGATCAAGTTCAAAATATTCATCGGTCATGTATTCGTCTTTTGGTTTTT
>CBDUUO010000560.1:0-2756 GCA_965370395.1 uncultured bacterium | reverse complement strand
AACACCAATCAAATAGTTGTTTGTTTCTTTTGTCAATAATAATTGGACAAACTTCTAAACTATCTGAGATGGTAAAGCGACGCATCTCATTTACGCGAATCAGCCCAAGTGCGCAATTATTACACACTTGGGCAAAGATGCCCTCGATGCTGCAAACTTTTTTTGCATCTGTGCCGCAAACAAATTTTTTCAGCGATCAATCAGTCGTGCTTATATCCTTTCAAATCCAGTTGGAAAGGTGGATACAAACATATCCGCAGCCATGCAAAGGTAAGATTAACACTCTATCAGACGAAGCAAAATAGATGCCATGGCCAATGAAAGTGCCCGGCTTTCGGAGGCTAATAGATCCTGTAGAATCAATTGGTATAGCTCTTGCAAATCTGGGTCTCCAAAACCAAAGGCGATTTAGCGAACGCCGACATTTATACCGCTATAAAAGGAAAAAAAACGATGGATGAAGAAAAATGGAAAAATGCGACGGGCCTGTCTGCCCTGTATTACAAGGTTCCGCAACACGCCAACACAATCTGGTACTCCTTTGGCGGAGTGACCCTGTTTTGTTTTCTGGTAGCCATGGGTAGCGGAATGATCATGGCCCAATTCTACAGCCCTTCGCCGGCCACAGCATATGCCAGTGTTAAATACATCAGCACGACCCCCGGCATCCAATTAATACGCGGTATACATTACTGGAGTGCGAACCTGGGATTTCTGATGCTGATCATTCACATGCTGCGGGTGATCATTACCGGCGCCTTCCGGCCACCCCGCATCATCACCTATTTTGTCGGTTTGGGGCTTTTGTTAATGGTATTTATGATTTTCTTTACCGGGACGATGCTCAGGGGGGACCAGGAAAGCTATGAAGCCATGCGGCACTTTCTGGCAGTAAATCAGTTGTTGGGTCCGATCGGCGCTTTTTTCCAGGAAGACTTTACCTTGTCCACTTCTATGCTTTCCCGGATCTTTGCACTGCATACCAGTGCGTTCCAGATTATTTTTATCGCGATACTTGTTCTGCACATTTTCTATATTAAGTATTTTGCCATTTCCCCCAAACCGTATCAGACCGAAGCGGAATACCAGGCGAGCCTTGATGGGAATTCAACATTCATGGGACATGTGAAGCTCCTCGGAATTATAGGCGCTGGTATGTTTCTGGTTATTTTTGGGCTGGCGGTATTTATTCAACCCGAACTTCTGCCCCCTCCCAAACCCGGAATGGAAATGACCAAACCGGCGTGGCCGTTTCTGGTGTTTGTTCCATTAGAAAATCTTATCGGCATTCCCGGTATTCCGCTTGGAATGGCGATTGTTGGTGTCTATCTTTTGTTATTTCCGATAATGGGTCTTGCAATACGAAATGAACAGAAATTGTTTAAAACGGTTTATGTCGTCGTTGCTGTCGGCCTGTTATTATGGTTTGCAATGATGATTGTTACTTATGTTTCGCCGGTTCAATCCCATTTTGGATCACATTGAGGAGAATACGATCATGAGAAATTTGAATTATCATCGGCAATTCTTTGCAATAGCAATGGTATCTATCGTGGCAATCGGCATGAATTCCACCGCTTGGAGCCATGGCGACAAAATACAAATCGTTCCTGAAACAATGACGGCCCAATCAGGGGGCACGCTGCAGGTAAAGATAAACGGACTTGTGGGAGCAAAAAAGGCGACGTTCAGCCTTACAGGTCTCTCAGGGAAATATGATTTGGGTGAGTTTTCGATCAAAAGCGATGATTTTACCCAGGTTCTTCAGATTCCTGCCGATCTGCCTGCCGGCAGTTATCGCCTTACGGTTGAGGGAGGCGGAAATAGCGCCAAGATAGTCATCACGATCAATTAGTTGCCGTGCGACTGTACCGGTAATTTCCGAACGGGCCTTAAGATTTTGGTCCGTTCGGATAAAATCCCGTTCAATCGGTCAAATCTCGCTTCATATTTTCAAACTGAGTTTTATCAATTTCTCCACGGGCATAGCGTTCTTTTAAAATCTCAAGCGCGCGTAATCCGCTTTGTCCGTTATTTTTTCCTTTGCCGGTGGATTGAAACAGCCATTTGATAACCATAACAAGTCCCACAAGGATAAGAATCCAGAAAACGATCATAAAAATTCCACCGAACCATCCCATTCCCCATCCGCCCATCATGCCCGGGCCAGGGTGCCAGCCCTCATATCTTCCCCATTGGGCTAGAGCCGGATCCCAAGAAGAAAAGCCGAAAAGAAAAAACAAAAATGTTGTAAATCCATAAAATAAGAATTTGAAAAACCTCATACGATGCCTCCTTATAAAAGATTTATAATAGACTCGTTTTTTAATATCAGGCTTTACCGAATTCGGTGTCGGACAATCACTCGCATTTAATATGCCGACCGCAGCCTGCCGGTGTTCTTATCCACAAGCACTTTGTCCACAAGGGATTTGTCTTTGGTCACGATCTCAGCTTCAAAGACATTGCCGGCATCCTTGAGTTTTCCGAGTTCTAAATTGGGATTTCGCGTAGATCTGATGTAATTTTCAACAATGGATCTGGCATCCTTTTCTTCTAATTGCCCCCGCTCCTGAAGAGGTTGCTGCCAATAGCCCGGTCCCCTCCGAGCGGGTCCCATACCTCGGCCTTTCCAACCGGGGCCCATCATACCGGGTCCCATTTCGTAGCCAGGCCCCATTCTGTAACTTCTGCCACCTCCGTAACCCCACGACTCCATCATACCGGGGCCCATCATACCACGGCCCATCATACCG
>CBDUUO010000559.1:0-2774 GCA_965370395.1 uncultured bacterium | reverse complement strand
CTTTCCGTTGGCCGAACCACATCGCTGACGGCATTATCGGCAATGAGCGCCGCCGCATCTGCCGGCGTCATTTTGTCCGCCGGGATGATGATATCGTAAAGGCCGGCATCCCATGGATCACTCTGATTGAAAAGCATGTCGATCCAAACAGAGCAATCCCCTTCGCGCTTCTGAACCAGTTTGGCGGCATCTTTTTCCGATACCCCCTGTTCGCGGGAAGCCGCAGCGATTCGATATTTCAGGCTGGCGATTAAACAAACCCGCAGTGAATGACTGACGGCCCTCGGTATCAGCTGCCCGCAAAAACAGGTCACCAGTGCATTGTCGTCGGGAATCAGTTCGGCAAGTGCCAGTTTCAGAAAAGCAATGGAGCGCTCCTTCTCATGGGTAAATTTATTGAATACCGAGGTGTCGGCCGAAAAGGCCCGCATAATTTTGCTTTCGGCCATCTCCGAGAGTCGGCTGGCTTCGGCAACAACCTCATTGTCCGTCATCAACCGGTATCCGGTACGGGAAATTATTTCCTCGATGACAGGATTTTCATTGCAGAAGCTGCCGCTGAATAGGGTAATGATAGACATTTAAACCTCCATTTTTTTACGGGCTTGTGAAAGCTGACATACGGTATTCAATGGACAGTTCTTTTCCTCTCCACCCCGGTGGGTTTGGTCATGGACAGCGCTGATGGCCTCTTCAACGGTGGGGTAGATGTGATCCTCGCCGATCTTCACAATCAGATGCGTCCGCTTGAGCACATTCAAGACGGATCGGTTTACCCCGCTGAGCGAAATGTCGATCCCCGCGCTGCGGACCCGGTCTACCGTCAAAGATAAGGCCTCTTCACCGGAGGCGTCAATATCGTTGATACCGCTGGAAGAGATGATAATGTGCTTGAGCTCTTTTTTGGTCCGCCGACGATTCCGGATCTGATCTTCGAGGTAACTGGCGTTTGCAAAAAAAAGCGGGCCGTCAAAGCGAACCACATCGATATACCGGCATTCCTCCAGGCCGCTGGCCACGGAATCGTGAAGCACCCTGTCGGTGCCCAGGGATAGATCAACAACCTTCGGACGCATGCTTTTGTAAAGGAAAACGAGGATGGAAAGGATGACACCCACCAAAATGCCCCACTCCAGGTGGGGCGCAAACACAAGCGTGGCGACAAAGGTAATGATGGAAATCGCTCCGTCATACCACTGCGCCTGCCAGGCGTGTATAAATCCCCTGACGTTGACCAACCCGACGACGGCCATCATGATAATCGCCGCCAGCACCGATTGCGGCAGATGGTACAAAAGCGGCGTAAAAAACAAAAGAACGACCACCACCGTCAGACTGGTGAATACGCTTGACAGGCTGGAAATTGCTCCGGACTGCAGGTTAACAGCCGATCGGGAGAAAGATCCTGAAGTCGGGTAGCTTTTGGCGACAGCGCCGCAGATATTGGCCAGTCCCTGACCGAGGAGTTCCCGGTTGGGATCGAGTCTCTGGCCGGTGATGGCGGCCATTGCCTTGGCAACAGAGATGGCTTCCATAAACCCCAGCAGTGCGATGATGACCGCATAGGGCAACAGGTGCGTAATGATATCATAGTCTATTTCAGGCACGGACAATGAAGGCAGTCCCCGGGGAATTTTACCCACCACTTCACCGCCGCCTGTCATTTTTAAACGATGGGGCGCAAGGGGCGAATTGCCCACCTCAATACGCCAGATACGTCCGTCACCTTCGGCCTTCTGCGGAATTGCGCCTGTCGGATAAAACTTGAGCGAATCGCCAATCTGCCTGACGCTTTCAAAAAGTAAGCTGCGCAGCTTTTTCCGATAGGTTGCGGCCTGATCCTTAAACTGCTGAATTTGGGCGTTGACACGCTCCAGCGCATATTTGGCATCGAGCATTTTAAGCGCATCCGGAGTTTGTCCGGAATTGCTAAAATTCTTTATCAATCCGGAACGTTTCTGCGAAAGAAGCGCGATTGAATTGACGGCGCGGTTGAATCTGGTAATCGCCGGGTTCATTTCCGTGGAGTTGATGGCCGATATATCTGCGACCGATGTGTGCTCAAACCCGAGAGCCCAGGAAAGCACGACCGTAATCACAACAGCCACAATGACATTGGGAATCCGCGGTGCAAGCCGTTTTAATCCATACATGATGACGAAAGCCAGCGCGGCCATAAACAGTGTGGGCCAGTGGGTGTAATGCCATGCGGCCCTCAGGATCCTGAAGATCGTTTCGTAATGGTGCGGGGCCTTGTCCACATAAACACCGAATAATCTTGGGAGTTGTGAGGAAGCGATGATAAGCGCGGCGGCGTTGGTAAAACCGTTAACCACCGGATGAGAGATGAAATTGACGACAAGACCGAGCTTCAGCACGCCGAGAGTGAACTGAAAAATGCCAACCAGCAGCGCCAGCAAAATAGCGTAGGCGATGTATTGTTGACTGCCGGCGGTGGCCAACGGCTCAAGGGTAGTTGCAGTTAAAAGCGAAACCACCGCCACGGGACCGGTGGCCAGCTGGTGGTTGGAACCGAATAAGGAGGCCACCAGGGGCGGAAGAAATGAAGCATAAAGCCCGTAGTATGGTGGCAGCCCGGCAAGCTCGGCGTATGCCAGAGACTGGGGAATCAGCACCAGGGCAACCGTCAACCCCGCAAGGATGTCGGCTTTCAAGCTGTCCATTTTATAAGCCGCAGGCCAGCTGAAAACTGTCAACAATCGGTTCATCGCAAACCCATTTGTTCGTGAAACCCGCCGTCTTTTAGCATTCTG
>CBDUUO010000558.1:0-2779 GCA_965370395.1 uncultured bacterium | reverse complement strand
TACGGCGAGGTCATAGAGATTACGGGAAACCCAACAGCCCAGATTTTTACGATGGTGTTGATTACCTTCGGCATGGGCGTAATCCTTTACGGCATCAGTTCCCTGACAGCTTTATTTTTAGAAGGAGAACTTTCAGGAATTTTGAGGAAAAAAAGAATGGCAAAACAAATCGATAAAATAAACGATCATTATATCGTTTGCGGCGGGGGCGAGACCGGCAGCGGGGTGATTGCCGAACTGTGCAAAAACAACGCGGTGGCTGTGTTGATCGAAGAAGATACGGAAAGAATCGAACGCTGCAAGGAAATATGTGAGCTGCTTTATATCAAAGGGGATGCGACCGATGATGAAAACCTGATCGTCGCCGGAATCGAACGGGCGGCCGGGATTGTCATTACGCTGCCGTCTGATAAGGACACCCTTTATGTGACGATGACCGCCCGGATGCTCAATCACAGGATCCGCATTATCAGCCGCATGACCAATCAGCACCTGAAACCCAAACTTTTCAAGGCCGGCGCCGATGCAGTGGTGTGCCCCAATGCGATCGGCGCGCTGCGCATGGCCTCTGAGATGATCCGACCGACGGCGGTGGATTTTTTGGATCGTATGCTGCGCACAAGCCAGGGCAATCTCAGAATTCATGAATTAACGGTTTCAGAGAATTCACAGTTCAACCAGAAAGAAATCCGCGAATGCGGCTTAAAAGAACGCTACGGTCTACTGGTTTTGGGGGCTAAAAGCAAGGACAGTGAAATTGAATTTAACCCGCCCGCCACCCAGGTGCTCACAGCGGGAACAACCTTGATCGTTATGGGAGCTGTGGGAGAAATCGCCCGCGCTCAAAATTCTTTTCAAAAGTAAAGAGATCCGTTAATATTTGAAAGGAGAAAACGTTGCGTCGATGGAACGGCTGGGGTGATGAGTCAATTCAGCTGGGATTGTCTCGCAACGGCCTGGCTCTTTTAAAGCAGCGAATCGGAGACGGAACGGTATGTCCGGATTACCCCCTGGATAAATTCTTAGAACGCATGCCGGCTGCGCGACTGCCCCGGCATCCGCTGGTGACCGACGACCCGCGCCAACGGCTTGAGTGTGCCCATGGGCAGAGCCTGCCGGATTGGATTCGCCTGCGCGGCGGCACCCTTACGCATTTTCCCGACGGCGTGGCCCGGCCTGAAACCGAACAGGACATCCAGGCTTTGCTGGCATACGCAACCGATCATAACGCAGTCGTCATCCCGTATGGCGGCGGTACCAGCGTTGCCGGTCATCTGGAAATTTACGAAACAGAGCGACCGGTGCTCAGTGTTACGCTGAATGGGCTGAACCGCCTGATTGGCATTGAAGAAAACAATTTGCTGGCGACTTTTGAAGCCGGCGTCTTCGGTCCGGAACTCGAAAAGCAGCTCAATTCAAAAGGGTTCACACTGGGTCACTATCCGCAGAGTTTTGAATATTCCACTCTGGGCGGCTGGGTGGCCACCCGCTCCAGTGGTCAGCAGTCCAGACATTTCGGCAGGATCGAACAGCTTTTTGCGGGCGGAGAAATCTCCACATTTAAAGGTCGATTGAAGCTGCCGCCGTTTCCGGCTTCGGCGGCCGGTCCGGATATCCGGCATTTGGTTCTGGGCTCTGAAGGACGAATGGGGATCTTAACCCGGGTCATCGTCAGAATTTCACCCTTGCCGGATGTCAACGATATCCATGGGGTGTTTTTCCCTTCCTGGAATCATGCCCGCCAGGCGGTGCAAGCACTGGCTCAGTCTCAAATTCCGCTTTCCATGGTCCGGCTGAGCAACCCGCAGGAAACGTTGGTCAATTTGGCCATGGCCGGACACGAGCAGCAGATTAATTGGCTCAAGCGTTTTTTGAAATTACGCGGCATCGATCCGAATCCGGCCTGTATGTGTCTGATCGGCTATATCGGATCCAGAAAACAGGCCCGGGTCGCAAGAAGTGAAGCCGGATCGATCATTGGCCGGTTCAAGGGCATTGCGGTCGGCAAAAGTATCGGAAACGCCTGGAAAAAAAACCGGTTTCGATCGGCATATTTGCGCAATACCCTCTGGGATCTGGGTTATGCTGTTGATACCCTGGAAACAGCGGTGAACTGGGATAAGGTGGCAGATACAATGACTCGCGTTGAAAACGCGCTGGAACAGGCACTGGAACCGACCCATGAGCGCATCCTGGTTTTTAGCCACCTTTCTCACGTTTATGCCACCGGTTCAAGCATCTATACCACCTTTGTCTTTCGCCTGGCCGACACCCCGCAAAAGACCCTTGAACGCTGGCGGATACTGAAACAGGCAGCCAGCCGGGCAATTGTGGAAGCCGGGGGAACCATCAGTCATCATCATGGCATCGGCAAGGACCATAAGCCTTACCTGGAAGCCGAAAAAGGACCCATTGGAATAAACACGCTCCACCAGGTCTTCAATTATCTGGATCCCAATCGGCAAATGAATCCGGGTAAACTGTTACCGTGAAAGCCGGAAGACAGCGGACAGCAGACAGACCCGCCTGCCTCGCCTTGCTCGCACCCGCCCGCCATGCGAGCAAGGCGAGGCAGGCGTGGTGGCGGGTGTGGAAACAGCGATATGATGAAATGGAACCGCGGAAAAACAAAAATTAAAAATCGGCCGGGAGAAAAAAGGTTAAGAGAATGGCAGTTTAAGCCGAATATTTGTAATGGGGGCTCAAAAACTGACGACTAATGGGGATGGGTTGTCGATGAATTTAGGACTGAACATAAACAACATTGCACAGCACTGGG
>CBDUUO010000557.1:0-2784 GCA_965370395.1 uncultured bacterium | reverse complement strand
GCGTTTGACAATACATGTAGTGAGTTGAGCGGTCGGAGAGTTTTTTTCCGTCATGCCCGCATAGGAGGCTGTGTCATTGCGAGGAAGTGAAGCGACCGAAGCAATCACATAAGACATGAATATTGCCTTTGTTTAGGTTATAGTTTCGAAAAATAATATAAAGTTTATGCAATAAAATTTATCATGAAACCCATTGTTGCCATTGTCGGCCGTACCAATGTCGGCAAATCCACTTTTTTCAATCGGGTCACCCGCACGAGAGATGCATTGGTGGATAATTTTCCGGGGGTTACCCGTGACCGTCATTACCGGGACGCAACCTGGGACGAAGTTGAATTTACCCTTGTGGATACCGGCGGCTTTACCGAAGGGGATGAGTTCTCCGGCGGAATTCGCTTTCAAGTCCTTCAGGCCATTGAAGATGCGGATGTGATCGTTTTGCTGCTGGACGGCAAAGGCGGTATTTCGCCATTTGACCGGGATATCGTCGAATTCCTGCGTATCACCGACAAGCCGGTGTTTTACGCCGTCAACAAAATAGATGGTGCCGAACAGGAATCCCAGGTGTCGGATTTTTACAGCCTGGGTATCGAACCCCTGTTTCCGATATCGGCTGAACATCGATACGGGGTACATGATTTTCTCGATGCCCTGGTTGCCGGGATTTCTGCAATTGACAAAGGCCCGGGCCAGGAGACGGCTGAAGGCACCATCGGCCTGGCGGTCGTCGGCCGACCCAACGTGGGCAAATCCTCCTTGATCAATCGCATATTAGGTGAGGAACGTCACCTGGTCAGCGATCGACCGGGAACCACCCGCGATGCGATTGACTCCCTCTGTCAGGTGGACGGCAAAGCTTACCTGCTGATTGACACGGCGGGTATTCGCCGCAAGGGGAAAGTCACCCGGAAAATTGAAAAATTCTCCATCATCAAAGCGCTTCGGAGCCTGGATCGATGTGATGTCGCGCTGATTGTTCTGGACGCCAGCGAGGGAATCACCGAGCAGGATATCAGTATTGCCGGATATGCATTTGAGCGCGGATGTGGTTGTATCTTTTTGCTGAACAAATGGGATCTTTTGGAAAAAGACACCCATACCGTAAAAAAATACCTGGATGAATTGAGGATGCAGGCCAAATTTCTGAGATTTGCGCCGGCCATGACCATTTCGGCACTGACGGGCCTGAGGGTGGCAAAAATCTTTAAATGGGTTGACGATGTTTACGATCAGTATGCCCAACGAATTGGAACCGGACAGCTGAATCGGATTCTGGAAACATCACTGGCGAAAAATCCCCCGCCACTTCATCGCGGGAAACCGATTAAATTTTATTACAGCACCCAGGTAACCGCCAGGCCGCCCACAATTGTTTGCTTTGTCAACTATCCAGAGGCGGTCCATTTCTCCTACAAACGCTTTTTAGTCAATCAGATCCGCGAAAAGGCCGGATTGGATAAGACACCGCTTCGAATCCTGTTCCGCCAGCGAGAAAATCGGAAACCAAAGGGAAGGGCACGGAAACACAAAAAATAAAACCAGGACGGGGGAATTCTTGCTGTGAGTCTTATTTTTATAAGCTGCAAAATTTTTTGAGCGGCCCTTTGGGCCTTTAGGAGCGTTTCTTTTCTCCGGGCAGAAACTTGATGAGCGCTTCGCTTTAGGGTTAAGGCAAGAAAAGATTGGCTATCAATCGAGATCTCTTTCGTCGGCTGGAAAGTTTTTGCCTAAATCCTTAAGGCCGCGGGGCCGGTCCTCAAGTTCCGCTTAAACGGAACGCTCCTCAAGCAAAGCGCTCATTTAATACCGAAGGCATTAAATATGGACATCTTCGATTATCATGCCCAAAAAGCGGCCGAATCAACCAAACCGCTGGCGGAGCGGATGCGGCCCCGCAATATCAGTGAGTTTGTCGGCCAGGATCATGTCGTCAGCGCAGGATCGCTGATTCGGCACGCTATTGAAGAAGATCGAATATTTTCCATGATACTCTGGGGACCTCCGGGTTGCGGCAAAACGACTCTGGCCCGGATTATCGCCGGGGAAACCCGGTCTTATTTTGTTCATTTTTCTGCGGTGCTTTCCGGCGTCAAAGAAATACGCGCGGTTATTGCGGAAGCCCGAAATCAACAGCAAATTCACCGCAAACGAACGATTCTGTTTGTCGATGAAATCCATCGATTTAACAAGGCCCAGCAAGATGCATTTCTGCATCATGTGGAAAGCGGCTTGATTACACTGATCGGAGCTACCACCGAAAATCCCTCCTTTGAAGTTATCGCCCCGCTGTTGTCCCGATGCCGGGTGCTCACTTTGGACAGGCTCAGCGGGGAAGACATTTCCGCTATCATTGAACTTGCATTAAATGACGAATCACGAGGCCTGGGGGGCCGCAACCTCCAACTGGCTCCCGAAGCACGGGATTTCATCATACGAATAGCAGATGGCGATGGACGGGTGGCGTTAAACAACCTGGAGGTTGCTGCTTCGCTGGTGCTGTCAAAACAAAAGCCCGAGAGTTCGACAACCGGCGGCAACATTACATTAAAGGATTTAGAAACCGCCATCCAGAAAAAGGCCCTGGTTTATGACAAAGCCGGCGAGGAACATTACAATATCATTTCAGCACTTCACAAAAGTCTGAGGGGCAGCGATCCGGATGCGGCCCTTTATTGGTTGGCGCGAATGCTGGCGGCCGGAGAAGACCCGTTTTACATCGCCCGCCGAATGGTGCGCTTTGCCTCGGAAGATATCGGCAACGCCGACCCCGATGCACTCGGTATC
>CBDUUO010000556.1:0-2784 GCA_965370395.1 uncultured bacterium | reverse complement strand
AAGGAAATCACAATGATCGGTATTACTTCTTATGGGGCTTACATTCCTCGCTTAAGACTGGATCGAATGTCCATATATCAGCACATGGGCTGGTTTGCGCCTGCTATTGTGATATTGGCACAGGGCGAACGATCCATGTGTAACTGGGATGAAGACTCTGTCACCATGGCAGTAGCGGCCTCACGCGATTGTCTGATTGGAAAAGACAAGCTTTCCGTGGACGGCCTTTATTTAGCTTCGACCACACTTCCATTTGCCGATCGGCAGAATGCCGGAATCGTGTCAAGCGCCCTTAATCTGAGAAATGACATTATCACTTCGGATTTCACGTCATCGCAGAAGGCGGGAAGTACAGCCTTGGTTGCCGCTCTGGAAGCCGTAAAAAGTGGGGAAAAAAAGAATATTCTAATTGCGGCCACGGATCGTCGTGAAACAAAAGCCGCTTCTTTTTATGAAATGTGGTTTGGAGACGGCGCTGCATCGATATTAGTCGGAGATAAAGACGTCATTGCACAATTCAAGGGATCCTATTGTGTATCTTACGACTTTACGGACCATTATCGCGGTTTTATGAAAAAATATGATTATGTATGGGAAGAACGCTGGGCTAGGGATATGGGTTACGCCAGGATCATCCCTGAGGCAATAAGCGGACTCATGGATAAACTCGACATCACCATGGACCACGTGGACAAACTGATATTTCCATGCATTTTCAAAGCCGAGCACCGTAAAATCGCCAAGAACCTCGGCGCTTCACCGGAAAAGGTAGTTGATACCATGCACGAGGTTTGCGGAGAAACCGGTACCGCTCATGTGTTATTGATGCTCGTTTGTGCCTTAGAGTCATCCAAGCCCGGGGACCGTCTCCTGGTGGCAGGCTTCGGGCAAGGATGTAACGCTCTTTATTTCGAGGTTACGGAGAATATCACTCAGCTTCCCCATAGAAACGGCTTCAAAGGGTCCATAAAAAACAAAAAAACCACCGAGAACTATATGAAATGGCTGAAATTCAGAGATCTGATTCAAGCCGAAATGGGGATCCGGGCAGAGGCGCCCAACCAGACGGCCATGACCGCTCTAGAGCGAAAGAACAAGATGATCCTGGGATTGGTTGGCGGGAAATGCCGTGAATGCGGCACCCCGCAGTTTCCGAAGATGGATATCTGTGTCAATCCCCAATGCGGGGCCATACACAGCCAGGACGATTATGAATTTTCTGAAGTACCGGCAAAGATCAAGACCTTCACAGGTGACATGCTTTCTGTATCTGTGAACCCGCCCGCCATATACGGCATGATACAGTTTGAAGGCGGGGGGCGATTCATGGCCGATTTTACGGATTGTGAGATAGATGCCTTAAAGGTGGGGCTCACTGTAAAGATGGTATTCAGAAAGCGAGCTGAGGATAAAGAGCGGGGTTTTGTAAACTATTTCTGGAAGGCGGTCCCGGTTCCCGGTGCAACGGAAAAAACGGAAAAAGTTCGCTTCGACGATCGTGTCGCCGTCGTCACCGGTGCAGGAGGAGGTCTGGGACGGATATACGCTCTCGAACTGGCAAGGCGGGGCGCTAAAGTTGTTGTAAACGACCTGGGATGCGATCGTAACGGTTCCGGTAAAGGGTCGACAAGCCCTGCAGACAATGTGGTGCAGGAAATAAGAGAACTTGGCGGAGAAGCAGTGTCCAACTACGATAACGTTGCGACTCCGGAAGGCGGGAAAAACATCGTAACGTCTGCTGTAAATGCCTTCGGCAAAGTCGATATTTTGATAAACAATGCCGGGTTTCTTAGAGATAAAAGCTTTTTGAAGATGGAACCGGAAAACTGGAAGCCGGTTCTGGATGTGCATCTAAACGGTGCTTACAATGTCACACATGCCGCCTTCAAGGTAATGAAAGAAAACGGTTATGGGCGGATCATCATGACTACTTCGGCGGCAGGGCTGTATGGCAATTTCGGCCAGACCAACTATGCTGCTGCTAAAATGGGCCTTGTGGGACTGATGAACACCTTGAAAATTGAAGGCGCCAAATACAATATAAAGGTTAATACCATAGCACCTTTGGCTGCTTCCAGGCTTACGGAAGATGTCACGCCCCCGGAAATTTTTGAGAAGATGAAACCTGAGTTTGTGGCACCACTGGTTTTGTATCTTAGCAGCGAAGCGTGCGACAAGACAGGTGCAATATTCAACGCAGGAATGGGTTATTTTAGTCGGGCCGCGGTCCTGACAGGCCTTGGTATTAAATTGGGCGATCCTGCGAACCTGCCCACCCCTGAACAGATTGAAGAGAACTGGCAGAAGATCAACTCATTGGAAAGTGCAAAGGAAATGGACGACGCCAACGCTGCAATTTTGATGCTGGCCGATTCTCCCGCTCTATAGCATGAAACATAAACGGAACGAGCGTTAAAGCTAAATAGTGCCTGAACGAAAACTCCCGTTCAGGCAAAAATCCGAATACCCGCCTGCCAAAGTCTTGTACGGCGGGCAGGTCAAATTTTTCGCCGACTTCGCCATAGTAGCCTCGGCTACGACGGCTGAAAATGTTCAAAACAAAAGCCTCGGTATTCGGTTGTTTAGAGCATTTGAACATTCGAATTTAGAATTTGTTTCGGATTTCGTGCTTCGAGTTTCGAGTTTATTTCAATTTGATTGCCATTGAAGCTTGTCTAAGCTAATTGGTTTCAAAAGACTAAATTGATACAAAAGCTTTTCAAATTGACAAATAGGAGGCAACGTGGCCACAGGAATTAAAGATAAAGTCGCCATTATCGGTAT
>CBDUUO010000555.1:0-2792 GCA_965370395.1 uncultured bacterium | reverse complement strand
TGAAATCGACTTGGCGGCAGCGATCGTCTGCTGGACCTCTCCCAGAAGATCCATAGTCGGCTTACCTTTATTCATGCCGAGCTTGCGGCCCAGAAGGTCCATGGCCTGAATACCGTTGGTCCCTTCGTAGATCTGGCTAATGCGACAGTCCCGCAACAGCTGTTCCATGGGATATTCTTTAATGTAGCCGTAGCCGCCGTACACCTGCATTCCCAGGTCGCAGACTTCGAATGCTTTATCCGTCACATATCCCTTGCCAATAGGGATCAACAGATCCATTAAGCCCTGGTATTTGGCCTTTTCTTCCTCTTTTTTGCTGACTCGAATGTTGTCTGCGCAAAATGCAATATAATATAACAGACTGCGCATGCCTTCGACATAGGCTTTCATGGTCAACAGCACCCGTCGAATATCGGGATGCTCGATGATGGGCACCGAGGGGGCATTGTCTTCCAGAGCCTTTAAAAGATGCCGGCCCTGCACCCGCTCGCGCGCATAGTTGACGGCATACATATAAGCGGAGCTGGCACAGGCCAGTCCCTGGAGTCCCACGAGCAAACGGGCTTCATTCATCATCTGAAACATGGCCCGCATGCCTTTATTTTCCTCTCCCAGCAGCGTGCCGCGACAATTGCCTTTGCTGCCAAGTGACAGGGAACAGGTGGCAGTTCCATGAATACCCATTTTTTCCTCGATACCGGTGCAAACCACATCATTGGGCTTGCCCAGGCTGCCGTCGTCGTTTACCCAAATTTTAGGCACCAGAAACAGCGAGATCCCTTTGGTGCCTTGCGGCGCCCCTTCGATGCGGGCCAGCACCGGGTGAATGATATTTCCGGCCATATCATGTTCACCCGCTGAGATAAAAATTTTGTTGCCGGTAATCGAATAGGTGCCGTCGTCATTTTTAACTGCCGAAGTCGTCAAAGCACCCACATCGGAACCGGCTTCCGATTCGGTCAACAGCATTGTGCCGGTCCATTCCCCGGTAAACATCTTTTTTAAAAACAGTTTTTTTTGTTGATCGGTTCCAAATGTTTGAACCAGCCGGCCGGCACCGTGGGTCAATCCGGGATAGATCATAAAAGCTAAATTGGCACCAATAAAATAATCATTGGCAGCCAGAGAAATGGTGGCCGGCATGCCTTGCCCGCCCCATTCCGGGTCATCGGAAAGGGCAACCCATTCACCTTCCTTAAAAAGATCCCAGGCCTTTTGGAAAGATTCCGGAACCGTCACATTGCCGCTTTCAAAGCGGGTGCCCTCGCGGTCGCCGTCGATCTGGATCGGCAAAAGCTCTTTGACAGCCAGATTGCGGGCCTCGGATATGATCAAATCGATGGTTTTTTTGTTAAATTCTGCATACTTCTCATGTTCGCTCAAGGTCTCAACCCGGAGCTGTTCATGAAGAACAAAATCGACATCCCTACGATCTGCGATAAATTGTGCCATTTTTTTCTCCTTTTAAGCGCTTAGAAATAAAAGAGGTAATTTTTTTAGGTTTCAATTCACCCGCATTAGAGTCTTAGTTGTGAATTCTTTGCATTTTGTGCAAAAACATTTACGCCACCAAGACACCAAAACACAAAGTTTAATTTTTACAAACAGTTTTGCTTTGTGTCTTTGTGGCAATTTGTTCCGGCTTGTCCGGGTTAGAGCGTTTGTCAAAATAACGTTCCGATAGCGGTGGTTTGTTGTGTCTTTTCAGGGTTGTCGATAACGTCCAATATGGCCTGATCCAAACGCTCTAATATAGCGGTTGTCATGTTTGTAATAATTTTAAGCTGTTACACATTACATTTTCCCTTGTTAGCGAATCTGGCAAACGGAACATATTTATGACAACCGCTATAGGGGTTGATTGTTCGTATTAAGCCGAGCTGCCTACCGGCGTGTTTTGGCCGGCGGGCTGCGGGCTGCCGATACCTTTTATAAAAAGCTCAACCAGTGGATCGGCCATCGAAACCAGATCATATTCCCCATTTGAGTGCAGCCAGGTATTGATGACTTCATCCACCGCGCCGATGACAAAGCGTTTGACCAATCCGACATAGAGATCCTTGCGAATCGTACCTTCCTGCTGGCCCTGCTCGACGATCTCGGAGATGAGATCCCGATACATCTGGGACATTTCTCTAATCTGCGCTTCCGCCAGGCGGCTGTTCTGGTGGGTTTCCACCTGGTAGACAACCGCCCCATCTCGGTCGCGCTGAAATTCGGCAAGATGGCGCCGTACAAGATTCCTTAATTTATCTAAGCTCGCTTCCGCTCGATCGACCTCCTCCCGGAAAGATTCAAAAACCTGTTTGGTCCGGTAACTGAAAAATTGGGCCAGAATATCGTCCTTATTTTTAAAATACAGGTAGATGGTGCCGTCGGCCACGCCGGCTTCTTTGGCGATCTGGGCAACGGTTGATTGGTGAAATCCCTGCCTGGCAAAAATCTTAACCGCCGCCTCGAGGATCTGATGATATTTATGATTTTTTTCTGGCTGCTTGATGATCGGTCTCCCCTGTTTAAGCTTTTTACAATTAAAAAATGAATGAATGTTCATTCATTTTATATCAAAACCTGATCGTCTATGTCAAGCACAAATTTAAAAAATGTCTTGATAGATTTTTACATTAATTACAGAACTCTAATGTTTAAACCGGATAAATTAGCAGAAAGGATGAAGGCGGTGTGGGGGATGGATTGAAATGAGTGCTTATTCATTAAAATTGAATAACAAGCCGGTTTCGGAACCCGGCACACGAAAGCAACCGACTCACTGATACACGACTTTTCTACTT
>CBDUUO010000554.1:0-2792 GCA_965370395.1 uncultured bacterium | reverse complement strand
TTGGGCTTTTTAATTTCATCCCAGATGCTGATGTAAAAAAAATAGTATGGACTAAGCTCTAGAAATCTTGTACTTTTTTTAATATTTTGAAGAGCTTTTCAGTACTCATACGCCTTTGTGCACTTCTTTTTAAGAAATAATTAATTAATCCGCCCGGATCGACTTCTATATATTTTCTTCAATTTTCAAAGAACAAATTTACTATACCCAACTCTGTTATGGCTATTTTTCAGGGCGGAGTAATTAGATTGTAGTATGTCTCGGAAAATTCCATGAATTGGAAAAGTACAAAAAGAAAGCTTAAAATCGCAACCATAACGGTTTTGTTTACCACATTGGGAATCATATGGCTACCGGGATTAGTGGGTCCTATCGGTGCCGAAACGAGTAATGATCTATCTCAAAAAAAAGAAGTCAAACATAACCGTTTGATACACGAATCCAGCCCTTATCTGCTGCAGCATGCCACCAATCCGGTGGACTGGTACCCCTGGGGCGAGGAGGCCTTTGAAAAAGCCGGAAAAGAAAACAAACCGATCTTTTTGTCCATCGGATATTCCACCTGCCACTGGTGCCATGTCATGGAACACGAGTCTTTTTCCGATGAGGAAGTGGCGGCCCTGCTAAATAAATATTTTGTGTCCATCAAGGTTGACCGTGAAGAGCGCCCGGACATCGATCAGGTGTACATGGCCGTCACCCAGACCATGACCGGCCGGGGTGGCTGGCCCAACAATGTTTTTTTAACACCCGATAAAAAACCGTTTTTTGCCGGCACCTATTTTCCGAAAGAAACCCGCTGGGGCCTCCCCGGGCTAATGGAGCTGCTGCCCAAAGTGGCAGCGATCTGGCAAAATGACCGTGAAAATGTTCTAAAAAGCGCCCAGCAGATCACCGACCTGTTGGCCGGCAAGGGCAATCCCAATCCCGGCAACGCTCCGGATAAAAGTCTCCTGGATAAAACCCGCAACCTGCTTGCCGATGTGTATGATCCCGAATACGGCGGATTCGGGCAGGCACCCAAGTTTCCGACCCCGCACATTTTAACGTTTTTACTCAGACGCTATCACCACAATGAAGACACCCAGGCCCTGGCTATGGTGGAAAAAACGCTGACCCGGATGCGGTTGGGCGGCATCCACGACCATATCGGTTTCGGTTTCCACCGCTATTCTACCGATGGTCAATGGCTGGTGCCGCACTTTGAAAAAATGCTGTATGACCAGGCTTTGCTGGCAATGGCTTATACGGAGGCCTATCAGGCAACCGGCAAAAAGTTTTACGCCCGCACCGTTAGAGAAATTTTGGCCTATATTTTGCGGGATATGACCTCAAACGAAGGCGGCTTCTACAGCGCCGAAGACGCCGACAGCGAAGGGGTTGAAGGCAAGTTCTATTTTTGGACCTTGCCGCAGATTCAAAAAATTCTGGGCAAAGAAGAAACTGAAACCTTCAAAAAAATTTACACGCTAGACACTAACGGCAATTTCACCTCTCCAGAGGCCGCGCAGACGGCCGGGAGCAATATTCTTCATCTCAAAAAGGCGCTGCCGGATTTAGCCGGGGAATTGGGCGTACCTGAAAAACAATTGCGCCGGCGCCTGGAAATAAACCGCGAGAAGCTTTTTAAGGTGCGCAATAAACGGGTTCACCCTTTTAAAGATGACAAAATCCTTACGGATTGGAACGGATTGATGATTGCCGCGCTCGCCAGGGCCGGGCAGGTTTTAAACGAACCCCGCTACACCGCTGATGCTGTCAGGGCCGCTGACTTTATTATGCTCAGGCTGCGCGATAACAACGGTCGCCTGGTCAAACGCTACCGTAAGGGAATAGCCGGCTTGCCGGCCCACCTTGACGATTATGCTTTTGTGGTATGGGGGTTTTTGGAACTCTATGAAGCCACCCTAAAAGCCATCTATCTGCAGGAAGCCATCCGCTTAAACGATCAGATGATTAAGCATTTTTGGGATCAGCAAAGCGGCGGCCTGTTTATGACAGCCGACGATAGTGAGAGACTTTTAATCCGCAATAAGGAAATCTACGACGGTGCCATCCCTTCGGGAAACTCGGTGGCCGCATTAAATTTGCTGCGCCTGGGCCATATGACAGGCAGAGAAGACTACCTGAAAAAAGCCGCGGGGATCAGCCGGGCGTTTTCCGAATCGGTAAATAGATACCCGCCGGGCCATGCCCATCTGATGGTGGCACTGGACTATGCGCTGAATCCAAATTACGAGGTGGTCATTGTCGGCCAGCCCGGGGCCAAAGATACCCGCGCCATGCTGCGGGCATTGCGTCGGCCTTTTTTACCCGGCAAGGTCGTTTTGCTGCGCTCGGCTGACAAAAAGGCGGCTGCTGAAATCATTCGCATGGCGCCCTATACTGAATTTATGGTTTCAAAAGACGGCAGGGCCACCGCCTATGTCTGTACCAATTTTGTCTGCAAACTGCCCACCACCGATATTTCTCAGATGCTGGCCAACCTGCAGGCGAACGGCAGTAAATAAATTGGCCACGCACCTAATAAAATAAAGGCTCAGGCTCACGGATATCGTTAAAAGGTTTCAGTGTTCAGGTGTCAGGTGTCGGGTCTGAGAACATAGGACTGAGTGCTGAGTGCTGAGGTCTGAGGTATATAGAAATAGAAAGGGTTGAAAATGGCCGTGTCAGCTTATGACGGAAAACGACAACTCATGGTCCCAGGAGGACGATTCATGACGGAAACCGACAAGCCGTGTTGATATGGTCGGGCGCCAAGCAGGCTTTTTTGCTCAGTCCTCAGTCCTCAG
>CBDUUO010000553.1:0-2803 GCA_965370395.1 uncultured bacterium | reverse complement strand
AAAATTCCTTCTCGGGATTTACACTGAAGGTAATAAGCGAATGATACCTGATTTTTTGTAAACCATTTCTCCCGCTTTCACGTCTTTACTGGCAGAACGTGTAACAGCTGTGGACAATAATATTGAGAGCCAGTATGATGAAAATGATTCCCTGAAGCATTGTTCCCATGTGCAGACAAACTAGCTGATACTAAACAATGACTCCGTCAACTCCTTATGTGTCTGGCTCCAAAACCTCTGACGATCAAATGACAGACCTTGTCATACAGGCCAGAGACGGAAAGCGCTTTGCCTTTGATCAAATAATTGATCGCTATCAGGGAGACATATATCGCATGATTTACTACCGAATAAGCGCCCGAATGGATGCTGAAGACCTTACCCAGGACGTATTCGTTCGGGCCTATCGCAACATTTCCCGAATCCGGGAGCCGCGTAAATTTCGCAGCTGGCTGTTCACGATTGCAGTAAATCGGGTGAATGACTATCTACGAAAAAAAAGAGTCAGATCCATATTTAAATCTTCCGATGAAGGCACTGAATTTCAACCGGATGCGACTCAGTTTCGGAATCAACCCGAAGCATTGGAACAGGTTCTGAAAGAAGATTTCTGGCGGCAGGTCGGGCTGATCCTAAAGAAACTATCCCGTATGGAGCGAGAAGTATTCTTGCTGCGGTTTCTGGACAACTTAAATCTAAATGAAATCGCCCAAATACTGAAGAAAAGTGAAAGCACTGTTAAAACCCATTTGTACCGGGCTTTGGCAAAATTCAAGAAAGAAAAAGGGTTACGCCAGTTTCTTCAGGAGGACCTAACGTGAGTATCCATAACCCTAACGAGCTCCACCTGGGAGAAGACGACATTCTGCAGGCGGTGATTGATGACACCGATCTGTCCACGCTGCAGCAGCAGCACCTGGCGGAATGTTCCCGCTGTCGATCACGCCAGCAGCGCCTTGAAAATGAATTGACGCATCTGGGGCAACTGGCTGAGCGCTATGTCCCTGAACCGCTGAGGCGCGTTACAGTGGCGGATGACAAAGTGAAATCGCCTTTTTTTATCCGGGGGTTTGCCTTTAGCGCTGCGGCCGTTGCGGCTGTCATTATCGTTGTCTGGGCAACGTTTTTGATTCGAAGTCAACAGCAAGGTAGTATTGGTAATCTAGCTCAAGATATGGTAGAAGCAGAAAGACTGATGACGGAGATAAATGTACTGGTGGAAAATGCATTGCCACAGGTCTACCTTGATATTGTGGGGGAAACCAATTTGAAGCTGAATGAAGATTTCATGGATTTTCTTATTCCTCCTACTGAAGGTGCTCCCCGAATTTCCGTTTTAGTAAAGAAAGGATCAATATTATGTTAAAAAAGGTCTGGGTCAGCATATTGCTGATTTTCATGATCAGCCTGCCTGGTATGGCCGCCGGTCAGGATGTACCTTCCGGGAAGTGGTGGTACAATCAAAAAGTGGTTCAAAATCTCAATCTGACTCAAGAAGAGATTCGCCAGCTGGATCAGCTGTATGTTGACAGCCACCGCAAGCTCATTAAATTAAAAAATGCGGTGGAGCGTGAACAGTTTGAACTCGATACCCTGCTGGGGAAAAAGACAGTCGATGATGCCAAGGTCCGCAAACAATTCAAGCGACTCGAAAGCGCCCGTACAGACCTGGCCAACGAACGCCTGGGATTTATTATGCGTGTCAGAGAAATTATCGGCGCCGACCGTTTTCAGCAACTGAAGACGTCCTATAAAAAATGGCGTTGAGATGGCTTCGCCCGAAAAGCCCCTTCCAAGGTTACCATTGGAACCCGGAAGCGGTTTAAATCCGCTTTTTTCACGCTTGACTTTAGTCCTTTCACTGTTTAACTTGCCTTACATACTCAGAATACAACAGCCTCAGGATTATCACATTAAGGATAAACCTCCAAAATGAAAAACAAATATTTCTTTTTGGGGGTTTATTACTTTTAACATTGAAAAAAAAGAGGCATTCATCTATGGCCGGTACCTGCGAACATTATGAAAACCATCTCGCCCATTATTATGCCTGGATTTCGGGGGGCGTTGACCTAAAAATTGAAGAGAATCGAAAATTTTTCGTCGATCACAACATTCAGCCGATTCGCTCGGGCCTGGCATTTGATCTGGGTGCCGGTTGCGGGTTCCAATCCGTTCCGCTGGCCCAATTGGGTTTTCGAGTCGTGGCGCTGGATCTGAGCGCCAAAATGCTGGCGCAATTACAGGAAAATGCTAAAAACCTGCCGATCGAAACGATCTGTGATGATTTATCCAATTTCACCAATTATGAACGCGGCAATATCGAGCTGGTGGTGTGCATGGGAGATACACTGACCCACCTGGACGCTTTTAAAAGGGTTCAAGCCCTGCTGGATAAGGTATTTTCCGCGCTGGAGACCGGTGGCTGTCTGGTTCTATCGTTTCGAAATCTGGCTCAGGAGCTTGTGGAACTGGACCGATTTATTCCCGTCAGAAGCAATGAAACCACCATTTTTACCTGTTTTCTTGAATTTGAAAAAACCACCGTAAAGGTACACGATATTATTTATGAAAAAATGGACACCCAATGGATACTGAAAAAAAGCATTTATCAAAAACTGCGCATTTCCCCGGATTGGACTCAAAAGTATCTGCAAGAACTTGGATTTACGATTGAATTTTATGATGAACAAAATGGGATGATCTTTATCATCGCGCGAAAAGATTAGATTAGACCTTTGAGATAAGGGCAGCGAAGCTAGGCATTTTCAATAGATTAGAAATTTTTCATTGATTTTTGCCA
>CBDUUO010000552.1:0-2808 GCA_965370395.1 uncultured bacterium | reverse complement strand
GGGTTTGCATGGGCTCTCCTTAATTAGTAGGTTTCAGGTGTCAGTGTTCAGGTGTCAGGAATTAGTAGGTTTCAGGTTTCGGGTGTCAGGTTCTAAGGTTCAAGGACTTGTTCGATTAGTTTTATTTGTCTTATTGGTTGAATTGGTTGGTTTAAACCGAACCAATTGAGCTAATTAAACCAATTAAACAAATGTAACGTTTGCCAGCTGGCTGGCACCTGAAACCTCACAGAGTGATAATGTAAATGTTAATGTAAATATAAGTGTATATGTATTACATGTCAAGATGAAAAATTCAACAAGGGGGGTTTAGCGGGTCTCTGAGAGGGGTCAGGTTGGCAATTTGGAAAGGCGCCGTTCACCAAAGCGCATCGGCAGGGATATCGCCAGCACGCTGAGAACCAGTACCAGGGTAAATGAGCCGACAATCCAGATCCAGGCGGAAAGGCTGATTATTTTGTTGCGGATGCCGGCCACAAAAAGATTGTAAACCGGGCCGGCCTCGATGATAACCACCAGGCCGATGTATCCGGCGCAGACGATCATAAAAACCAATCCGCCGAAACTGGTTATCGTCTGGGTCGGATTTTCGGCTTTGAAATCCGGGTAGGCGGCACCCAGGCCGATGCCTATGGCCACGATACCGGGGACAGTAAAAAAAACCGTGAGGGTTGACAGGACCATCATAAAGGGGGTGACCTGAAGCAGGATATTGGTTGCAACGATCAGAACCTCGGTTAAGATCAGCAGTGGAAAATAGTAGATAAAGAATTTAATCCATAGAAACGCTCTGATGGACAGCGGCGAGGCTTTGACCAGCCAGAAGGCCTCTCTTTCCATACTGACCGCCGGGTAAGCAAAACGGGCGGTGACGGCTGTCAGGACGAACAACGCCAGGCCCATGTTCAGAAATGAGAATAGATTCTGAAGGTACACGGTTTTGATCGGCGATTTTTCAAGGGGCAGGACCTTGAAATTATAAACGTAAATCACGATCAGGGCGGCAATCAGAAAGATTTGAGTCCACTGGGTCTGGTCGCGGAGGAACGTTTTTATCTCTTTGACCGTAAAGGACTTTATCGGGCCCGGCAGGAAGTTAAAGATCCGGTCGCCGACGACATTGTTTTTAAACAGGCGGGCCGGGGCATTCTGGGTTTTTGAAAATCCTTTAAAGTAAATCGCATCTGAAAGTAAGACCAGGGCAAATACGATCATTCCCGTAAAACTCAAGGACAGCGCTGTGAAAAACAAACTGCTGCTGATCGAGCCCGAAAGCGCGGATCGGATGCTGTCGTATACCCAGCTGCTCGGCAGAAATGGTGATGAAGGTGTTTGCAGCGAGCTAATATAAACCATAACCGTGTCAAAGACTTCCGGATCCACCAGCAATTCCGGCTGTGAAAGACGAATGGCGAGATAGATCACCACAAAAGAAAGAATCCCCATGAAAATAAATACACTTTTCATCCGGCTGGCGGGGATAATGATAACCGCTGTCATCACCATCAGGGTGCTGATGGCTGAAGCGATGGCTGCCAGGCACAGCATCGAAATCATGATGCTAAAATAGTAAAAGATGCCGGTTTGATAAACGATGCCGTAGGATATGAGGACCGGCAGGGTGTAGATGATTACCATCCAGGCACTTTCGATGGTGCTGTCGATCCAGCGCGTGATAAAAATCTTGTAGCTGGAAACCGGCATGGAATGAACCAGTAAAAGGTCGCGGGATAGGTACAGTTTGGAAAGGGATGTGAGGATGCTGGAGAAAAGCAGCAGGGCGAAAGACACGACCAACATCATGGACAGCAGTTTATAGCCCAGAATATCGCCGATATCTTCAATGCCTTTAAAATAAACGAGAACCCGCCAGGAAACAGCGAATATACCGCACCAGAAGAGCAAACCGAATGAACCGAGCAAAAGAAAGCGTGCACTGCCTTTACCGTTGGCTTTTGAAAGGCCGCGGTTTCTAAGCGGCCAGATTCGGGGTTTTAATAAGGTAAGGACTTGGTTCATTTTACGGGTTCCTGGCTGCTGGCCGCTAGCTGCTAATTTTGCGGGTATGGAGTTTCTGAAGTCAGATTAAAAAACACCCGTTCAAGATCAGTTTCGGTGATGTTGGCTTCCCGCTGCAGTTCTCTGATTGTTCCCATGGCAATTAAGCGGCCTTTATTAATCACACCGATCCGATCGCAGATATCTTCGGCAACTTTGAGGGTATGGGTAGACATAAAGATGGTGACGCCCTGCCCGGCGAGTTCTCTAAAAAGACTTTTAACCATCATAATGCCTGCCGGATCGAGTCCCACCATGGGTTCATCTACGATAATCACCTCCGGATCATGCAGGAGGGCCGCCGACATAATCAGCCGTTGTTTCATACCGTGGGAATAGGATTCAATCAGCGCATCCGCCCACTCCGCCAGTGAAAAATCTTTCAGGATTTTAAAAGCGGTTGCCTCAAATGCTTCTTCAGATACCCCGTATAGATCCGCGGTGAATCTTAAAAATTCTATGCCGCTGAGTTTTTCATACAGATACGGTCGGTCGGGAATAAAGCCGATTTTGCTTTTGGCCTTTTCAGGCTCTTCCCGCATGTTAATGCCGGCAATCGTCACCGTGCCTTTGGTGGGCTCAAGAATGCCGCTCATTATTTTAATGGTGGTGGTTTTGCCGGCGCCGTTGGGGCCGATAAATCCAAAAACCTCTCCTTTTTTAACGCATAGGCTCAGATCATTTACCGCCTGGAACTCACCGTAATTTTTTGTCAGGTTTTTTAGTTCGATCATAATATGAAATTTTAAA
>CBDUUO010000551.1:0-2819 GCA_965370395.1 uncultured bacterium | reverse complement strand
GTGATATCAAGTGAAATCAGTCCCAAATTTGGCGGAGTTCCGACTACAGATATCTAATAAGTGTTTTATCCATCGTCCCGCAACAGTATGAGGCAAAGATAATATATATTCCCATTTGGCTGCAAGAAAAATTTAAGATGAAGTTAAAAAGGGCGGGATGATTGATAAAACAAAGATGTACGAAGCCGCCTTGAGGGCACATCGGCACGATATTTCTATATGGGTATTGTAAAGATACTTTTGACCATTAGTTTGCGAGTTACCATTTTTTGATCTGGATAAAAGGCGGTCCAGACAAATATTCATGGGGTTAATCTCCATTACAGTATTATTTCTATTCCATTTTTTCATCATTTAAAGACATTACAGCAAGGACAGGGCGCACTTCACCTGCGGTTTTTTCAAGAACGATTCAAATATCAAACAACCAGGTTAAACAGCTGCAAAAGCAAGGGGATTCGGCGATCGTGCCAAGCTTTCTGGTATCTCAAAAAGCAGCTGCATCCTACCTTTACGGCAGCACGGACAGACTGTAATGTCGACGCCCGTGAGTTGCCGCATCATCTCTTCAACACAAGCGCTTTGTTTCTCGGGTGGATCGGATAATCCCATCAACTGACGTATGGCGTTCAGGTTTGCCGACCGGTTTCGGTTGGCTAAAAACCCGTAATGCCGGATTCTGACAAATCGCTTGGGCAGGCTGTGAAGCAGGAACCGTCGGATGAACTCAACGGCAGTTATCGTGATCTGTTCTGTTCGATTTTTCTTTCGATTTTTGATTTTGAAAGTCACCATGCCGTCTTTAAGCGCCATGATACGACTGTTTGCAATAGCGACCCGGTGGGTATAGCGCGCCAAGTATTCCAGAACGTGTTCCGGCCTTTTGACCGGATCACGCACATCGATAATCCATTTTTTCTCATACAGCCTGGTTTTAAGCTTTTTGTATTCACCACCGGCAAATTTAAGATTCTCACACTGGCAGGCCCTGCTCATAAGGTCCATGAACTTGCCGCGAAAAACCAGAGACAACGCCTCCTTGTTAAAAAGATAGTTGCCTTTGCAGGGTGTCCAACATGAACCATCTTTTGAGATAGCACCACCGGCCACAAGACAGTGTAGGTGAAAATGCGCATTGAGCTTTTGATCCCAGGTGTGCAAAGTGGTAATAAAGCCCAATTTCCCGCCAAGCGTATTTTCACCAAAAGATATCAGCGTTTGAGAGGCTGCTTTAAAAAGGATATTGAGCATCACCTTTTTATTGTTTAAGATGATGGGGTTGAGCTCATGAGGCAGGGTAAAAACAACGTGGAAGTAGCTGGTGGACAGAATTTCGTCTTTTCTTTTTTCAAGCCAACGTTCGCGCGGCATGTGCTGGCATTTTGGACAATGGCGATTGCGGCATGAATGATACGTAATGCGCATCGTGCCGCAATGGCTGCAACGATCGATATGACCGCCAAGATTAGCGGTGCGGCAGTTTAACAGGTCAAATACGATTTTGCGATGTTCCGGCCACAGTGGGTATTGGTTTTGATAGTCTCCAATATGTTTTCTAAGAATATTGGCTACCTCCAGTCGGTTCTCTTTAGGCTTTATGATTTGGGCCATCGGGACTGTCCTCCTTTTGTGCCTGTTCAATGTCGATAAGATCCAAGGGACTTGGGACTTTTGACAGAGTTTCGCGGCTCACATGCAGGTAGATCATGGTGGTGGACAGTTTCGTATGGCCCATCAAAACCTGGATTTTTCTAATATCGTATCCGGCCTCCAAAAGATGTGTTGCGAAGCTGTGACGCAACGTGTGAAGACCTTCTCCATTCTTAACACCGACCTTTTTTCGGGCCTTTTCGTAGATGCACCGCACGGCTTCGTAAGATAATGGGTTGTTTTTATTTTTCTTGTAAGAGGATGGAAACAGGTAGGTTTGTGGGCGGTGTTTTCTATAATAGTGGCGAAGCTCGGCGAGAAGCTTTACAGAAAGCATGGTATAGCGATCTTTTCGTCCTTTTCCATCTACAACTTTGATCAACATCCGTTTGCTGTCGATATGGACGGGCAATAATTTCCTCACTTCACCGGCTCTGAGTCCTGCCGAGTACGTGGTCATCAGGATAAGACGGTGTTTTAAATTTTTCGGGACACAGATGATCTTCCAGATCTGTTCCTTTGTGAGGACTGTGGGAAGTTTCCGAGGTTTTTTGGGCAGGCTGAAATCAACGGATATCTCCTTTCCCAGGATGTTCTTATAGAAAAACCGAAGTCCGGTTAAAACACCGATGCAACTGCTTGGTGCGTTGCCCTTTTCGTTTTTCAAATACAGCAGATAATCTTCAATCTGCTCTTCAGTGATTTTTTCCGGAGACTCCTGATAGTGTTTGGTAAGCCCTTTGACGGCAGTAAGGTAGGCTCGCTTGGTGTGATCGGAAAGATTCCTCAAATCCATTGCCCTGATCATCTTCTGACGCAGTTGTGTCATGGTGTACCTCCTTTGTTTTGGGTTAATAACAACACGGAGGTATTTTATACGATCAGGGTAAAAGAAACGATTGATAAAAAGAAACGCTATTTTTTTTTATAGGTGGGCCGCTATTTTTCTTTTATAAAAGGCAGAGCGAAGCGATTCATTATTATGAATCATTCTTAGCGGTTTCAGGTGATCCAGGTTATGAAATGAGTAGACGCGTAGGAGAGCTGCCGCGAAGCGGTTTCGTACATCTTGCCAGTATCTGAAATAATCAATCCGGTTAAAAGATTGTGATAAGTTTTATTATGCAATTCAAATTGAGAATTTTTCTTTAACTGATCTTCCTCCTTCA
>CBDUUO010000550.1:0-2820 GCA_965370395.1 uncultured bacterium | reverse complement strand
GGCATCATCTCGCTCGACTTCGGCTTCCTTATTTCCGTGCCCAAGGTCCAGGGCGGCCGACAACCCGGCGATCTTTCCTTCCAACCACGCACGGTTCACCCCCTGATTACCGCTTGCCCCTCCCGCAACAAATATGTCCGTATCAACCCGCATGTGGGCGTTGATCACCGGTCGCCGGCTAAATTGGTGCGGGGATTCCAAAATATAGGCGCCCTCACAAGTGCGCTGAAAGACAAGTTCATTAGCAGGGGTTTGCATCCCGGCCATACAGAGGACATCGCAGGACAGCTTCATTTCCGTATTGGGTCTGATGCTTTTAGAAGAACTTGCTAGTTTAAAAATAACCCCATTGACTTGTCGCCGACCTGTGGCCGAGATAATGGTATGCCCGGGATACAAGGGGATGTTTGCCTCTTTTATTTTTTGGGCATCGGAAAAGGAAAAAATTTCTTCCTCCGAGCAATCGTCAACAACCCCTGCCACCGTAACGCCGGCATCCAGCAATTGGCGGGCAATCGTATACCCTTTCTCGCTGCACGCCATCACAACCGCCTTGCAACCCGGACGTATATAATATTGATGCATCAGGCGCTGCAAAGCACCGGCCATAAAAATTCCGGGTAGATCATTGTTTTCGAATATCATGGGATTCTCATAACTCCCTGTGGCAATAATAACACGTCCCGGTTTAAGTTCCCAGAATTCGGCGGGTCTAGACACGGCCAGTATCCCTTCATCATACCAGGCAAACGCGGTGGCGCCCTTGAGAACGTGGCAATTCGTCATTCCCTCCACTTCTTTTGCCAATCTCGCCGTATAATCGAATCGATACTCTTTGTTTTGATTTTCAGGCACTTCAAGAACTGAGGTATCGTGAAGCCCTTCGCCGCCTAAAGTGTTTTCTTTTTCCACAAGCCAAACCTCTGAACCTGCCCGGGCTGCGTGAAGGGCTGCAGATAATCCGGCAGTACCCCCTCCGGCAACGACGATTTCAGATTCCACCTCAAATCGCTTCGCCGGAGAGGGGTTTTCCATGTCGGCCAGGGAGCCTATTCCGGCCATCCGGCGCAAAAACTTTTCCCAAATATGATATGCCCATCGGGGTCGAATGAAACGGCGATACTGAAAGCCCGGTCTAACGAGAAAATCCAAGTAGCCCATCAGGGCCGCCACATCAAATTTTAAAGAGGGCCAGGCATTTTGGGATTCCACTTGCATACCTGATCGTACCGGCTCCATGCAGGTACGCACGTTCGGTATGCCGTCCACCCGCATCAAACAGTGAGAACAATGCCCGGACATACAAAATAAACCCCTGGGTCGATGATATTTGAAACTGCGGCTGAAGATCCGTATGCCCGCAGCATATAAAGCGGCTGCGATTGTTTCCCCCTGATAGGCCGTGATAGGCTGACCATTAAATCGAAACACAACCTCATCTCCCCGTTTAATTTTGAGTATGGGATGGCCCTCCATTCGAAGATCATTTTCCATTATAATTTTCCTCCATATTTTGCATGGGGACAACCAGTGAGGAATCCATGATTAACTTACCTTCTTTGAATCTATTGTAGTTAAAAGGGCGAATGTCCTGAGGTATATCTCCGGTCAGAATAAAGTCGGCCATAAGCTTCCCGGCGGCGGGCGCCCCCATAAAACCATAAACCCAACCGCAATCGAGTATAAATCCTTCAACTTCCGCCACCGGACCCAATAAAGGACTTACATCGGGAGCCATATCCACAACACCGGCCCACTGGCGCATCAGCTTTGCACCACCAAGACCGGGAAAAAGGAGAACAAATTTGCGGGCCATATCCTGCACGGCTTCACGAGTACTCTTTAAGCTGTTGAAGGGGAGCAGGTTTTCTGTTTCTGCTCCTCCCACAAATTCGCCACGGGTCGATTGGTGCATGTAGCTCACGGTATGTGGTGACGAAACAGCCACAGGGAGAAAGGGTTTGAGCGGCTCGGTGGCCATTATCTCCAACCGATATACTTGAGTTGGCAATTTAATTCCTGCCATTTCGGCGATCCGTTTCGAATGGGCACCGGCGGCATTCACCACCTTATGGGTTGTGATATCCCCTCCAGTGGTTTTCACTCGCTGAACAGCCCCGGATTTGGTAACGATATCCTTAACTTCTGTAAAAGGGAAAATATCCACTTTTAATCGGCGGGCTGCCCGCTCATAGGCCCATATGACGGCATCATGTCGAGCAAATCCGCCGTTGGGCTGGAAAATACCGCCGGCTGCCATCTTCGGATTGATGGCCGGGATTCGTTTCACAACTTCGCTGTGATCAAGCAGATGCGTATCTAAACCTAAAGCTTTTTGCAATTCTACGTAAGTTCCATATGTTTTCAAATCATAAGGAGTAGAAGCCAGGATTAGATAGCCGCAGCGGGTAAACATAATATTGAAATCTAATTCATCGGAAAGGGTTTCCCAGATCTTTAAACTTGTGTCAAAAAGACGGATCCATTCCTCGGAAGCAAACGCCGAACGAATCATCTCGCCGTTGCGGCTGCTTGCACCGCTGCCGATATAACTTTTTTCAAGCACCGCAACCCTGTGCAAACCGCCCCTGGCAAGATTGTAGGCCAGCGACAATCCCTGAACGCCTCCACCGATGACAACCACATCATAATTTCTGCGCATTTATGCCCTATTATTCGAGACCTTTACAAAACGGTTCTGCCGAATCTTTTTTTAATGTTACCAATGGCTTGTAAGTTTTACTCTTTCTATCATTGCACGTTTATCTCAGCCAAACCAATGATCGTCGATTCTGTGATTAATTCTCCGGTCTTGAACCT
>CBDUUO010000549.1:0-2823 GCA_965370395.1 uncultured bacterium | reverse complement strand
CGATGAAATTCCAGGCATTTTTTTATACGCTCCCGTTTTAAAAAATTATAACGCTAATATCACTTAAACAAATTTTACTATAAATTCAAGATTTAAGATACTGGATTATAGGGAGAATTGCAAAGTCAACAAAGGGTCTAAAACCTGCAAACTGGATTGGTATGATAAAAATAAGTTTCCATCCATAAATGAGGGATTTTTTCGATGAGCCCCGCCAGGCGGCGGGATTTCACATCTATTTTTATGAAAATTAGGGAGTTCATCAAGCCGCACAAGAGCTTACGACGAGGCGTACTGGTAGTACGTTGAGGAAGTGAGCTCGCGGAGAACGCAGCTCACCGGAAAAATAGCCATTTAGGGGTGGAAACTAGAGACGGCGAGCGAGTGTATAGTCCGCAATATCCAAAAGGGTATCTCTGGTTTTCGAGGCCTCAAAAACGGAAAGTGCATCCTTGGCCTTTTCGATGTAGGACGTCGCTTTTGCTATGGTATAGGCAATCCCGTCATTTTTCTCCAGCAGCTGTACAAGCGCTTTGAACTCATCCACGCTAAAATCTTCATTCTGTATTATTTTTACCATCTGGTCGTGCTCTGCTGAATCTGCCTGCTTTAGCGCATGAATAATCGGTAGCGTGAGTTTTCCCTCTCTAAGGTCAGCCCCCACTTCTTTGCCCAGATCAGCAGTGTCCATGGTATAGTCAAATAAATCATCAACCATTTGGAAGGCGATTCCAAGATTATTGCCATATTCTGAAAGGGCGTTTTCTTTTTTTTCCGGTGCATCTGCGATGACCGCACTGACCGTGCAGACGGCCTGGAAAAGAACGGCTGTTTTTCGCCGAATGACCTCCAGATACTCATCTTCTGTGAGGGTGACATCGCCTTTGCGCATCAGTTGATGGACTTCGCCGGTGGACATATGCTCGGTCAATTGTGAAATGATATGAATGACCTTAATTTTGCCGGAGTCCGCGCAGATCGCCAGTGCCCGGGCGAGAAGAAAATCTCCCACCAGAACCGTTATGGCATTGCCATATAATGCATGGGCCACCTTTTTGCCGCGCCTCAAAACCGCATCGTCTATGATATCATCATGCAAAAGCGAGGCGGCATGCAGGTATTCAAACGCTGAAGAAACGGTTTTTGCGTATTTGTCTTTATAACCACAGAGTTTGGCGGAAAGCACCAGCAGCAAAGGCCGCAACCGCTTGCCACCGGCAAACAAAATATGCTGGGCGACTTCGGACACCAGATCCAGATAGGGTTTTAAATTCTCGGATAGCTGAATTTCAATTTCACTCAGGTCTTTTTTGTTTTCCGTCAGAATCCGTTGCTTGAGTTCATTCATACTGAGTCTCCTATGAGGTCATATTCCATTGCATCGGTTACCTTGATCCGTGAAAATGATCCGATCTGCGGGTTGGGCTGTTCAGGTCCGAACTTGATATAGGTCATACCATCGACTTCCGGGGCCTGGAATGCTGCGCGCCCGGCGTATAGCCTTTCCTCGATTGCCTCTTCTACTAAAACCTCCAACGTTTGACCGATATATTTTTGGTAATTCTGTGCCGATATGTCCAGCTGGCTGGACATAAGCTGATCGTAACGCTCCTGAGCCACTCCCGCCGGCACATGGTTAGGCAACGCGTGGGACGGTAGATCTCCGGAATCGGAATAGAGAAAAACGCCCAGATGATCAAACCGGGTGTCTTCGACAAAACGCAGAAGCGCTTCAAAATCTTTTTCACTCTCCCCGGGAAAACCTATGATGATGGTCGTCCTCAGGGAAACGCCCGGGACCTGTGAACGGATTTTATCAAAAAGGCGCCGAAGGTCATCGCGTCTGTACCTGCGGCCCATCTTTTTTAGAACCGAGCTGCTGACATGCTGAATCGGAATGTCAAAGTAAGAGCATACATTGGGGTGGGATGCAACTGTTTTGATAAACGCATCATCGATGCTTTCAGGGTGCCCGTAGAGAACCCTGATCCAGGCATGTTGGGCGTCGTTGCCATCAATGTGGGCACCGGGCTGCCGGGTCGGGTTGACGGGCAGGCCGGCCACACTTTCGACCAGCTGACTGAGTGTGGCCGGCGGCTGGAGATCTGTGCCGTATGAAGTCGTATCCTGGGCCACAAGCACCAGTTCTTTAACACCGCCTTCAAACAAACCCTGCGCTTCGGAAATCACCTCTTCCGGCAGCCGGCTTCGTTTTTTCCCTCGCAGTTTCGGAATAATGCAATAGGTGCAATGCCGGCTGCAGCCCTCGGCAACCTTAAGGTAGGCCATATATGATGTGCTCAGTGTTCGCGGGGCATCTTTTTCCTGTGGTGAAATGATATCCGGATCGGGCAGCAAACATCCACCCGAATATTTTGACCCTTCTATGGCTTCAACAATATGGTCATACGCGCCGGTTCCGATAAAGGCGTCGACTTCCGGCAGCTGACCGGCAATTTTCTCGCGATAGCGTTCCGGCAGGCAGCCGGCCACAACCAGCCGCTGACACGTTCCGGCCTGTTTATAGTGGGCAAGCTCGAGAATTATCTCGATGCTTTCATCGGCCGCATCCTCAATGAAACTGCAGGTGTTGACAACGATAACATCGGCCTCGTCCGGATCTTCCACAATAGCCCAGCCGGCGCGTTTTATGCGGCCCAGCATGATTTCGCTGTCCACCAGATTTCTGGCGCATCCGAGACTCAGTAAATAAAGCTTCATTATGATTTTATTTTAGGAAGGACTCGTAAAATTTTCGATTTCTACGTCAAAATTCAGCCCAGTTTATTAGAAAAAGTAGGTACTTATCTGAGGTTGTCAATG
>CBDUUO010000548.1:0-2827 GCA_965370395.1 uncultured bacterium | reverse complement strand
GTGATCGTTTTGACCACCGGGTGCAACGGAATCGCCTGCGCCATGGAAGGCTTGCTAACTCCGGGTGCCGCACATGTTTACTGCGGACCGGGTCTGGCCGAAGTGTGCGAGACCGTGGGTATTCCGCCTGTGCTGCATCTGGGTTCCTGTGTGGATAACAGCCGGATTTTGCTGGCGGCCACCGAGGTGGTCAAAGCCGGCGGTCTGGGCAATGACATCTGCGATCTGCCGGCAGCCGGAAGTGCCCCGGAGTGGATGAGTGAAAAGGCCATCAGTATCGGTCAGTATTTTGTAAGTTCGGGTGTATACACGGTGTTTGGCTATCATTTCCCGACTACCGGAGCGCCGGTATTCCAAAATTATCTGTTTGAGGAGCTGGAAAAGCTGTACGGCGGTATGTGGGATCTGGAAGCCGATCCTATCAAACATGCCCGCAAGATGATTGCTCACATCGATAAGAAACGCAAAGCGCTCGGCATCGACAAAGCGCGTGAGCGGGTTCTGATGGATATGGCCGACCGTCAAAAGATTGAAGCGTAAGCGTAATTCAGGAATTTAGGGATTCAGGGATTTAAAATGAGATACTATTCCTTCAATTCCTCAATTTGAATCAATAAATCCTCAGAGAAGGAGGAAACTGTATGTCTAAGTTAGTTGCATTTGCCGCTATTCAAGGTGGCTACAACGTTGTGTCGCAGGTTGAAGGCGAATATAAAAAAGCTCTGGATACCTTCAACGCAGATACCAAGGTGGGATTTCCCAACACCGCCTATTATCTGCCGGTGATTTATTCGCTGTTGGGGATTAAAATTGAAACCCTGGAAGATATTGAGAAAGCACTGGACGTGACCCGCAAGCTTTTGCCGCCCCATATCAAAGGCATGAACCATCTGCCCTATCTGGGGCCGCTGCTGGATGCCGGCATGGCCACCTTGTTTGCGTTTGAGATCCGGGAGGCCTTGCGCTACCTGAACGAACCGGATTTTTATCTGCATTCCGAAGATATCGACGAGGAAGCCGGAAAAATCTGGCTCGGCGCCGCGGATGATACCGTCTTTCGCAAACGCGGGGTTGAGTTTGTGGACGGCACCGCGCCGGGGTTTGCCGCGATCGTGGGGGCTGCACCGCATGCTGAAATCGCAAAAGAAATTGTCGAAGATTACCAGAAACGCAATCTTTATATCTTTCTGGCGGCCAATCAGAACAATACTTCGGTCACCCAGCAGCTGCTTGAGACCGGGGTTCAAATCGGCTGGAATACCCGCATTGTTCCTTTCGGTCCCGATATTTCTGCGGCCATTTTTGCGCTGGGATTTGCCAACCGGGTGGCGATGGCGTTTGGCGGTGTTCAACCCGGGGACTATAAAAAGATTCTATTTTACAACAAGGAGCGCGTCTTTGCTTTTGTAAACGCCCTGGGCGATGTCGGAACCGATTGGGCCGGTGCTGCCGCAGGCTGCGTCAACTGGGGTTTCCCGACCCTGGCGGATACCGATATCCCCGAGATTCTGCCCACCGGAATATGTACTTACGAACATGTGGTCGCCAATGTGCCCCATGACGAAATCGTCCAGAAGTCGGTTGAGGTAAGGGGCCTTAAGGTTACCGTATCCGACATTGACATACCGTGTTCCTTCGGGCCGGCCTATGAGGGCGAGCGCGTGCGCGGCGCCGATCTTTATGCCCAGATGGGCGGCGGCAAGACCCAGTGCACCGAGCTGACCAAGATGGCCGAGATGAATGAAATCGAGGACGGTAAGGTCGAGGTTGTCGGTCCGGACATTACCGATATTAAAGAGGGTGAGACCATGCCGCTGGGGATCTATGTCCAGATCGCCGGCCGTGAATTTCAGACTGATTTTGAACCGATCATCGAGCGTCAGATCCATCATTTGATCAACTACATCCAGGGGATCATGCATATCGGCCAACGCGATATTTCCTGGATCCGGGTCAGCAAAGCGGCCATTGAAAAGGGCTTTACCCTGAAAGACATCGGCACGGTGCTGCACGCCAAGTTCCACCAGGATTTTCAGAAGATCGTCGACAAGGTCCAGATCACCCTTTATACAAAGAAAAAGGATGTGGATGATCTGACCAAACGCGCTCGGGGCGAATACAAAACCCGCGATGAGCGTGTGGAAAATATGACCGATGAGGCTGTGGAGACCTATTACTCCTGCACCCTGTGCCAGTCCTTCGCACCCAACCACGTGTGCACCGTCAGTCCCGAACGTACCGGGCTCTGCGGCGCTTATAACTGGATGGACTGCAAGGCATCCTTTGAAATCAATCCCACCGGTCCGAACCAGCCGATTGAAAAAGGCGAATGCCTGGATCCGGTTCTGGGTCAGTGGAAGGGGGTCAATGAATTTGTGCAAAAAGCCTCCCGCGGGGCCGTCGATCACTACAACTTTTATTCCATGATACTCGATCCCATGACCACCTGTGGCTGCTGTGAATGTATTGCTGCCCTGTTGCCGCAATGCAACGGCGTCATGACAGTCGGCCGGGATTACATCGGGGAAACCCCTTGCGGGATGAAGTTTACCACCCTGGCCGGTGTCATGGGCGGTGGAGCATCTTCCCCGGGTTTTGTGGGTCATTCCAAATTCAATATCACCCAGGGCAAGTTCATCCTTGGCGATGGCGGCATCAAGCGCATGGTCTGGATGCCCAAGGTGCTGAAGGATGAAATCCGTGAACGGCTGATTAAACGGGGTGAAGAAGTTGGAATGCCGGATCTGGTTGACCGCATTGCGGATGAGACCGTCGGTGTCACCGAGGAAGAGATTTTGCCCTTCCTGCAGGAGAAAAAACATCCGGC